>CAKZHP010000044.1 GCA_936924635.1 uncultured Propionibacteriaceae bacterium | reverse complement strand
CGGTCGGCGGCCAGTTACGTGGAAGCCCCGATTATCCGCGAGGTGCATGAGCGCTTCGGCGTCAAGTACGCAGTCGAGGTCTGTCCCTCGCCGCCCATGGAGGGCTCAGTGGCCGATCATCACCCGGGAGGGCTCCAACCGCCGACGAGGCGCGTCAAGCGGGACAACCACCCGCTCATGGGAGAGGTCACCCCTCGGCGCGATCACGACGCTTCCAATGATTCTGATGGGGCAAGCGGGTCTCCACGAACGGCGTCTTGGGCCGGCCGCAACGTGGACCAGCAGTGGGCCGACCTTGCGGGAGGCGACGCTTCGCACGCCTTCGAGTTCGAGGAATGGAAGTTGCGGGGCTTCTCGGAACTTGAGCGTGACGTTTGGATGGCCGCCGGCCTCCGGGCCGGACAAGCGCGATGGGCGGCGGATCTTCGCGACGGTGGTCTCTCGCCAACGGATCGCGGCGTTGATCTTCATGGGTGGAGGGTGGTCGACCGGCTTCAGCGCGGAGAGGGCGCCGCAGCGGTCGCGCGGTTGCTCACGGCGATGCGGGCCTCCGAGGCCGGCTGATAAACGTGCGGATGCCGCCCCGCGTGATTCTTGGCGGCTGGGGCGGCATCCGGCTGGGCGGCCTCGCCCGCCACGAACGTTACAGAGCCCTCCGCCTGTTTGCCCCTAGCTCGAGCGTCCGACACGGCCACGGGGCGAGCGGCGGGCGGGCGACCTTCTGGTTGCGAGGAGAGGCGCCGTCAGCTCCTCGTATGAGGCGAACAGGACGTCTTGCCGTTGCAGATTGGTCGGCCTCTCTGCCCTGATTCCGAACAAGCGGTCCACCCGGCGATCGAGTTCCCTATGCGCATCGAGCAGCTCGCCGGACATGCCGGCGGGGGTGTAGAGGTCGGCGAGGGCCATGTCGGGTTGGAGGTGGCGGGCGTCGAGCAAGCCGGCTCCGCGTGGATGATCGCGGTGCGATCCGCTTCGCTGGTGTGCGGAAGCGGGAACGTGTTCCAGGTCAGCAACTTGTTGAATCGGAGACGGGACTCCAGTCGTCCTCCTACGGTGCGTTGCCAGGTGATGAACATGGTTGAGGAGATCACGGCGAACATGAAGCCGTCCTCGTCCGGGGCGAGGAAGTTCGCGTTGCTTGTGATGACATCTGAGTCAAAGCGAGCCGCCAAGAAGAACGGGCGTCCCTCAGACACGTGGGCCGGTATGCAGAGGTAGGGGGTGTCGGGTTGGGCGATCTGCCGGAACAGGTGTGCGGTGGTCGCGGCGGCGCGGGTCGATGCGGCCTTGCTCCTGGCGCGGAAAGCTCGGACGCCTTCCACGCGTTCGCGAAGGACAGGGCTGTTGCGTAGGTCGGCTGGGGTGGCGTCCGTGAGCCAGAGGCAGTGCCGGTCCCCGTCGTGTAGGAGTTCGCGGGCTCCGATGTAGGGGCGGACGTACCTTGCGGCGATCGGGTCGGCCATGACGTGGGCGTAGTCGTCGGGTTCCACGATGAGGCACCCGTCGTCGGTGGGCTTGTTGCCGTAGGCGACCTCCCCGAGCTGGGGATTGAGTGGTCGAGTCGCCGGGTGCACGATGACGGTCGGGCCGTCGGTCAGGTACGGGGTGATGTTGCTGACCGCGGGGAGTTCAGCGGGTGGGGAGTCGGGTGTTGCGTAGTCGAAGAGTCGTGCCTGACCCTCGGCCTTTGTGAACCCGATGATGACGCAGTGCACGGCGGCTGCGCCGGTTGCTTCTGACGTCCATCGGAAGGTGCGGTGGGCGAACGCTATTCGCCAGCCCTCGTTCAGGATGGCCCCGAAGAGTGGGGCGACGACTTCGCCCTGCGTGATCGAGCTTGTTGTCACGAACGCCCATCGACCGGTCGTGGATTTGAAGTAGTCAAGGGCTTTGGCGTGCTACCCGGTGACGTAGTCCAAGGTGCCGTGATATCTCGTGCCCCAGACTTCCCGCAGTTCGGTCGTTTGCTCGGCCGAGCGAAGTGAGATTCCGAGGAACGGCGGATTGCCGGCGACGACGGCGTCTTCGCTGGGCGGGCAGATGGTCGACCAGTCGAGCTTGAGGGCGTTGCCGACGACGATGGTGGCCTGTTCCTGGATGGGGAGTCGGTCGGGTGCCCAGCCGAGTGAAGCCGTGAGTTTGAGGTCGCACTGTCGGTCGATGAGGAACATTGCGGTTTCGGCGATCCGGGCTGGCCATTCGTCGATCTCGATGCCGTAGAAGTGGTCGAGGGTGACCTTGAGTCCGACGTTGGCCATGAGCATGGCTTGGTCGCCGGTGATCTGTTGGAGGCGTTCCATGATGGCGAGCTCGAGGTCGCGAAGTTCGCGGTAGGCGACGATGATGAAGTTGCCGCAGCCGCAGGCGGGGTCCATGTAGCGGAGGCGGCCGAGCTTGTCGCGGAGCTTGCGAAGCCGGTCGGCTTCGTACTTGCCAAGGGTCTTGACGTGCTCGAACTCGGCGCGAAGTTCGTCGAGGAAGAGCGGGTTGAGGGTCTTGAGGATGTTCTCTTCGGATGTGTAGTGCTCACCGAGTTCCCGGCGGGTCTTGGCATCGCGGACGGATTGGAACATCGAGCCGAAAATGGCTGGGCTGATGGTCTTCCAGTCCCGGTCGCAGGCGTCCAGGACCGCGGAGCGGAACTCGGCGTTGATCTCGGGCAGGCGGAGTCGTTCTTTGAAGATCCCGCCGTTGACGTACCGGAACCCGTCGAACGCGGCTGGAGCGTCTCCGCGGTCTTCGGGGCGGGTGTCGAGGTAGGCGAACAGGGCGGTGAGCTGGGCGCCGATGTCGGAGCCGTCGGGGTCGGTGTGGTCAAGGATGAAGTCCTGGAAGAGGTTCTCGGGCCACATGTCGGTGTCGTCGCCGAACATCAGGAACAGGATCCTGGCCAGGGTGACGGAAATTTCGTGGTCGCGCTCCCTCTCGTCGACACCGGACGGGTAGGCCTTCTCCATGGCCGTGTAGAGGCGAGCCATGAGCTTGGAGGCGTGCTTGGTCTCGTTCTGTGCCTCAACGTCGAACGCCTGACGGACTTTGGCCAGGACGGCGTTGCTGTCGAGGGTGACGTCGAACGGGAGGCGGATGACGTCAAGCTTGTTCGCGAAGCGGGGGTCGGTGTCGCCGGTGCGGTGCCGGTGCCGGCTGAGCCGGGTGGTGGTGCTGTTGCCGTTGGAGCGGCGCACGGGCCAGCGCCAGACCTGCTGGGTGTCGTCGTGGATGATCAGGATGCGGTCGATGCTCGCTTGTGCCAGGACACGATCGAGCTCGGCTTCGAGTTTGGAGTCGGGTGCCTCTTCGACGACCCAGACGCGGATTCCCTTGTACTGCGAGACGTTCGTCGCGGTGACATGCCGGTCGTCGTACTCGATGGTGATGGGCGGCTGGTCGGGGCGGGACCAGTTCAGGTCGTGAATGAACAGCTGCTGGTACTGGTGCTGCTCGGCGCGTTCAATGAGTGGGCTGGTCATGCGTCCTGGACCCCTAGCGAGCAGACGATCTTGATGGCGTCGTGGTCGGTGCTGCCGATGACGAGCCGGTCCTCGTCGTGCAGCTGGTTGATGAGGTCGGCGAGGTCGTCGAGGCTGTACTTATGCCTGCGGGCCTGGGTCAGCCGCATCGTGGCGTGCTCGGTGAGCGGCTGGGCGTGCAGCGCGTCGAGCCCCTCGGTGGCCTTCTGCCCGAAGACGGTGCCGCCGAGCCGCTGCCACGCCCACTTACGGATGCCTTTGAGGTTGCCGGCGGCGATGGTTTCGGTCTTGAGCGTGCCTTGCACGAGGGTCTTCTCGCGCTCGAAGTGGTCGGCGCGCAGTGGCGCGGTGGGGGTGTCGGGGTCGGCCCGGAAGACGCGGAGGGCTTCGAGCGGGGTGAGGATGCGCTCTCCGGTGCTGTCGCTGGTGGCGAACGCGTCGACGCCGGAGGCGGTGGCGACGTAGCACGTGACGCTACCGTGCTCGTCGAGGCGCTGGTTGCGGGTGGAGTGGACCATGTCCTGCATGCGCAGGACCTTCTCGGCGATGGTGGGGAACTGGTCTTGGGCGCTGGACCAGACCAGCCAGGCCTCGCTGACAGAGTCCGCTTCGGCTTCGTCGTCCGTGTCGTCGTCGGTGACGCGGCCCTTGTAGAAGTCGTCGAGGATTTTGATTTCGCGGTCGCCGCCGAAGAACTTCTCGTCGGAGCCGAAGGCTTCGGCCGCGGCGCCGAGGCGGTCCTTGATGCGCTGGCGCAGGCGGATCTGTTGCTCGATCTTCTCGTGGGTGATCAGGTAAAGGTGGACGGTGTCGGACTTCTGCCCGATACGGTCGACGCGGCCGGCGCGTTGGATGATCCGGATGATGGCCCAGGGCAGGTCGTAGCTGACGATGATGTGGCTGTCCTGCAGGTTCTGTCCCTCGGAGAGCACGTCGGTTGCCACGAGGACGTCGATCGGGTCGTCGACGGTGTGCACGTCGTCCTCGGACTGGCTGGGCAGCTTGTTCGACATGGGTGAGAACCGGCGTGCGATGCCGGCGGGGTTCTCGGAGTCGCCGGTGGCCAGGCCTACGTTGGGGACGCCGGCATCGGTCAGGGCGGCGGTGATGTATTCGGCGGTGTCGCTGTACTCGGTGAAGATCAGCACCTTCTCCCCGGCGTGCTCGTTGGTCAGCAGGTCGACCAAGGCGTTCATCTTGGAGTCGCGGGTGGAGTCCCAGTTTCCGAAGCGGTTCAGGAGCGTGGTGATGCTCGCGTTGTCCTTGGCGAGGTCCTTGCGCAGGGTGGGCTTGAACACGGTCGTGTTCACCCATTTGGTCTTGGCTGGGAGTGACTTTCTGAGGGTCTCGTAGCGGGTGGCGACGCTGCCGTGTAGGTCGCCGTCGCCTTCGATGTCCTCGTCGGTGACAGCGATCTGCCGGTCGGTGAACGCGCCGAAGGGAATCGGCAGCTGGTGGTCGATGGCGTGGATGAACAGTTCATTGCGGGCCCGCTGCCGCTGCAGGGACAGGATGAAGGAGTGTCCGGAGGAGGAGAGCCGCTTGAACAGGCTGATCCGGACGAATCCGCTGACGTTGCCGCGTCCGGAGCGGATGTCGTCGAGGTTCTTGGTGTCGCTGGGGGTGTGCTGCGCCTTGGGGTTGTCGTAATCGGCGAGCCGGTACCGAGGAAGGATGAGGTCCCTGATGGCGTCGAGGGTGGTGTCGTCCTCCATGAGCGCTGCAGGGTCGTCCGTGCTGAAGGCGTGGCTCAGCGGTGTCGCGATCCGGGTTGGGAAGTGGAACTTCTCGCCGTTGGCGAACTTGAGGTACTCGCGCTGTTCCAGGGTGCCGTCGGCGCCGATGACGGCCTCCTGCTTGGCGGTTCGCTTGATGAACGAGCGGGTTCGTCGCACGAGGTGGTCGCTCATCAGCCGTTTCCAGTCCTCGGGCTCTTCGGACTTGCGGAACGCGGTGAGGGTGTTGATCTTGCCGTCGACCTTCCCCGCCAGAGCGGGGTCTTTGCGGAGGGCCTCGGTGGGGACGATGCCCAGATCGTCGTCCTCATCGATGTACAACCCGATCTGGTTGGCGACGTCGGTGAAGGCAAGGTTGTACGGGGTTGCCGTGAGCAGCAGAACCTTCGAGCCGTTGGCGCGGATGTACTGGTGGATGGCGTCGTAGGCGATGGTGGCGTTGTTGCGCAGGTTGTGCGACTCGTCGCAGATGACGAGGTTGAACCGTTTGAGCTCGGGCAGGACCTTGTCGGCCATCGAGTAGGGAACGACCCTGCCATTGATGTCGTACTCCTCGAGGTGCTGCTCCCACATGGGCTGCAGGTTCTTGGGGCAGAGCACAAGGGTGGAGTAGTCCTCGGCGGCTTGGAGCATCAGGGCGGTGGCGACGGCGGTGAGGGTCTTGCCGAGGCCGACGACGTCGCCGAGCATCGTGCCGCCGCGGCGGACGATGCGCCGGGAGAGGGTGCGCACGGCACTCTCCTGGTAGTCCAGGAGCAGGTCGCTCATCGATTTGGGCAGGACGTAGCCCATGCCGTCGCGGGCGTCCTGGGAGAGGGAGTGGCAGACCTTGAGGTAGACCTCGAACGGGGTGGGCTGGGACTCATCGGCCCAGGACTGTTCGATCAACTCGATGATCTCGGCGGTGATGTCAAGGGAGAACCGGTCGGTCCAGCGTTCGTCGAACCAGGTGGCGAGCTTGCTGGTCGCGTCGGAGTCCTGGACGTCGATGTTCAGTTCGAGGTTGCGGTGCAGGCCCGCGCCGGTGAGGTTCGAGGAGCCCACGTAGGCCCAGCGGGAGCCGTGCTTCTTGTTCGGGGCGTGGAAGATGTAGGTCTTGCCGTGCAGGGGCTTTTCGGTGAAGACCTTCATGGCGACCACGCCTTCACGCAGTTGCCGCTTGAGGGTTTGGAGGGTGGCCTGGCCCTCGGTCGTGGCCAGGCCCCGCATGAGCTGGTTGCGCAGGTGCGCGACGAGCTGGTCCCGGCGGGCCAGGGCTCGTTCGCGGTCGTGGATGTCAGCGCCGTACTCGGGGGGTTGCACCTGGTCCTGGAGGCTGTCGAGCAGCTGTTGCGAGTCGGAGGGGGCGACCATGCCCACCAGCACCCTCGCGGTCGCCCGCGATCCGCTAGAAGCGGGCTTGCTGTCGAGGATGTCGGCCATGGTCGACCAGCCGCGCAGATCGATGTAGCCGGTGGCGACATCGACCGTGTCGAAGTCGGTCAGCGAGTCACGCAGGGCGAGCCCGAGGCGGGTGTCGTCGGTGATGTTGTCGTAGATGTTGGGCACGTCTCGGGTCCTCAGGTGCGATTGTCGATGTCGGTGGGGACGGCGCGCAGCCGGTCGTGTCTGTCGTCGCCGGTTGGCCGGCGCAACTGCTCGAGGGCATCGACGGCGATGTGCCGCTCGAGCAGGGCGACGGTGGCCTTGGCCTGCCTCAGGTCCTCGCGCAGGCGCTTGTTGTCCTGTTCGAGGTGTTGCAGCTCCTGCTTGAGTCGCTGCACCGTTTCCGGGTCGCGGCCGTGGCTGTCGATGCGGGCCCGGAACTCCGCTTGAAGGTCGGTGTGCCGGTGCGTGAGGAGCCAGCGCTTGACGCCGGCTTCGTCGGCGAGGGACTTGATGGTGAGCTTGCCGTCGGAGCGGATCGGAGCCCCGTCGAGGAGCCTGGTCATGGCGTCGCGGATGGCAGCCCGCTCGGTGGTGTGGTCACTCATGGGCACCTGCCTGGTGGGCGTCGATGAGGGCTTGATGCCGTTCGGCCCGGAGCGAGAGGCGTGGCCTCAGCGGCTCCGGCGTCGTCGGGGCTGCGATCTCGTCGTGCAGTCGATCAACGTCACGGCGAAGGGTGTCGATGTGGGCGTCCGTGCGAGCAATGTTGGCGCAGCGGGCGTCACAAGCCGTGAGGTCCGGGGTGGACGTGGGCTGGGACGCCGGGGTCCCTCGACGGCACAGCGCCTTGGCGGGGTCGAAGCAGCAGGCGAGGACCTGACCGGGACTGTCGTAGATGCGCATCGCGGGGTTCCGGGCCATCTCGGCTGCCTGTCGTGCCGTGAGGCTGACCCCCGCATAGCGGGCGGTGTACTGCGCCACGGCGGCCCGGTATCGGGACGCGGCCGGCCCGCTGACGGTGGGTTGGGCCTCGAGCGTGGTGGCCGCCTGGGCGAGGGTCTCGCTCAGGGCCAGTGCTTCTTCCATGGGGAACAGGTCGCGCAGGCCGACCGAGGTTCGCGAGCCGTACCCGTCGGTGGTGGCGGCGTGGAGGTGGCCGTACTGGATGCCGAGGGCGACCCGGCCCCGGGGACGGCGGTAGATGAACCAGGCGAGGGTTCGACGCAGGCGGCGCAGGCTGACGGTTCCGTCGGGGTCCTCGGGGATGGCTTCATGGTCCCTGCCCAGCTGAGTGGCCCGGGTGTTGGCCCAGCCGATGAGTGCCTCGATGGCGACCCCGCGGGCGTTGGACGCCGGTGGTGTGTCATTCACGGGGGTCTGTCTGGTGCGTCGGAACAGGCTGG
>CAKZHP010000043.1 GCA_936924635.1 uncultured Propionibacteriaceae bacterium | reverse complement strand
CACCGGGTCTGCATGGTCGGGCGACAAGGGCTCTTGCCCCTCGCCCGAGACCACGCGCAGCAGCACCACCTGACCCTCGCGCTCCAGCGTCGGCCACGTGAGGCGGGCACCGCCCTGGCCCGCCACGTAGCGCAGCGTGACCGGGGTGAGCGGCTCCTCCACCTCCTCGAAGGTCATGGGCGCGAACGCCGCCATTCGCTCCATCAGGTCGTGCGCGTCGGCCAGCGACGCGATCACACCCTGCGGGTCAGCCGTCGAGGCAGGGCGCCCGGCTTCGGGCTGCTCGGGCTGGGCCGGCGGCTGCCCGGCAGCCTGCGGCTGCGGCGGTCCTGGCTGCGGCGCGACCCCCGCCTGCGGCGCATGACCTGCGGGCACCTGACCTGCCGGCCTCTGACCTGCGGGACCAGGACTCGTCGATGCCGGCTCGTGCGTGGGGTGCTGGCCGGGCTGCCCGTACGCAGTCTGTCCGGAGACCGTCTGGCCGGATGCGGTCGGCCTGTACGCAGTCTGCCCGGACGCTGCCGGCGCCGGGCCCGTCGCAGATGGCTGACCTGCGGGCGCACCCTGCCGCAGCGACCCGCCACCCGGCGAGGAGGCCGCAGTGGCCGACCGCTGGGTCGCGGGCGGCTGCCCCGCCGGTGGCCCCGACTGCGCCGTCCACGCCACCGGCACCATCTGCACGGGAATCCGCTCCGCTGGTGGCCCTGCCGGGGTGCCGGGCGCTGCCTGCCCCCCACGCTCGGACGCCGGTGAGCCTGCCGTCGAGGTAGCGACCCGGCCCCCGGACTGGGGAGCTCCGGGCGCCGCCTCACCGGCCAGCACCTGGCTGATCTCGGCCGCGTGCTCCTTGTGCCGGGCCGGGAGCCGGCGGGCGACGTCCTTCTCGTTGGCACCCGCGCGCGCCAGCTGGGCGACGATCCCCTCGGGCAGCGAGATCCCCTTGCCGGACAGCCACGTCGTGAGACGCTCGGCGGCGCCGCCGATCCCTGGGGCGGGCGACGTCTGGGCGGGTTCGGACTGTCCACGCTCCGCGGGAGACAAGGTGGAGGGCGGTGCGACGGGGCTCTGTGACGCGCCTGGTCTGCGCGGATCGAAAGTCTCGCCCCTTGCTCCCCATTCGGAACCGAGCGCCAAGAATTGCGCCACGTGAGGTGCTGCAGTCCAGGGATAGAGAGGGGCCACTCCCCGTCGCTCCCGGTCCATCGCAGCTTCGAGTGGTTGAGGGTGACCTGCATCCGCCGCAAGCATGATGTGCGCCAGCAGCGGACCCCAGCGCCCAAACCACTGTTCGAGTGGCCCGCCGTTCCAATCTTTCGCCAGTCTGTGCAGCAGCGCCCGCTGCGGCAGGTCGCGCACCCCCTCGAACCGCGCCACAGCCAGCCAGTGGTCGAACGCCTCGATGCGCCGGGGAACGTTGGGTGCCATCACATCACCAGGTCGATCTGCGTGCTGCCCTGGTCAGGGCCTGCCGGTCGGGCGGCGTCGGAGCGCTGCGCGTAGCCGACGTCGACGACGAAGAGGTCCGCCGGCACGTCGGGGCTCAGCTCGATGCGGGCCACCGCCCGCCCGAGCACCGGGAGCTCGGTCACCTCGACGTGCTCCACCCCCGACAGGCGGGAATCGGTGCGCGCCTCCACCGCGAGGATGCGCCCGTCGAAGCGCTGACCGCGCTGGTCACGGTCGGCCAGGCCACCGAGGAACGAGGCCAGCGGCTGGGTGCGGCCCTCGACGTCGCGCACCTCTGAGCCGCGCAGCAGGTCGTCCCCGCCGGTGGCCCTCCCCAGCTCGTCGCGGATGCCCTGCCGGGCCGCGGCGCCGCCGGCCGGCCCCACCCCGTCGGTCTCCAGGCTGCTGGCCCAGCGGTCGAGCAGCGACTCCTCGACGTCGGCGCGCTCGGCGTACAGGCGCTCCGGCGAGCCCTCCAGCTCAGCCCCTGCCGGGCCGAGCCGGGCGGGAGCGTCGCCGAGCAGGGCACGCCAGGGCCCGCTCAGCCAGCTCACACCGAAGAACCGACGGCGCAGCCGCGTGGCCGCCTGGTCTTGCTGACCTGCCGGCTGCGACAGCTCCCCGAGCGACACGTTGACCGGCAGTCCCGTCAGCCCGGCCACGGCCCCCCGTGGCGAGGGCTCCGGCGCGCCGAGCGGCTGGTGCACGAACGCGCCCAGCACCCGGGACCAGCTCTGCAGCTGGCTGTACGCATCGCTGGTACGCCGCAGGTCGCGGAGCGCCGACCGCAGGTTCTTGACGTTGGCCTCGGCCTGGCCCGCAGCGATCTCACGTCGGTTGAGGGCGGCGAACAGGTTGCGCTGCCCCTGCACGAAGGTGACCAGCGACGCGACCAGCCACGAGAGGAACAAGCCCACGCCCGCGCCGACGGCCCACCCGGTGGTGAGCACCTCGGCGACACCGAGGCCGATCACGAGCACGAGGCCCAGCACGAGGAGCGCCGCCAGCAGCTGCATCCTCCGCCCGAGCCGACGCTGCTCGGCCTGCAGCTCGGCGCCGTCGTCGACCTGGGCGGCTTCGGAGAGCCGCCCCGCCAGCACCTGCACCTCCTCCACGAGCGACAGCAGGAGGGTCCCGACGTGGCGGCCGACCTGCGCCGCGTACGACTGACCGTGCTCGGTGCGGAACGCGGTGACCGCCGCCACGGTGCTGGAGAAGCGCTCGTCGCGCGGGTCAGCAGCGCGCGCCTGCTCGGCCAGGGTGACGACCGACCGCATCGCCAGCTCGTCGGCCGGTGAGATCTCGCCGGTGGGGCCGGCACCCGGCACCCGGGCGTCGACCCGCAGCCGGGTCTCCGGCGCGGGCGCGACGACGTGCGGTGAGCGGACCACGGCCACGTCTGTGCCGACCCGCAACGGCGGCACCGCCTCGGTGCGCACACCGCCGTCCATGAGCGTGAGACCGCCCGCAACGAAGTCTGACCACAGGCCGGGGAACGTCGCCGTCGGCTCGATCACGTGCCCGGCCACCCTGTCCATCGAGCTGCCCAGCTGCGCCGCCGTGCGACTGATCTCCAGCGGGCTGGCAGTGCGCAGGTTCGCCACCACCTGGTAGGTCGACCCGTCGCCGAAGACATGCTGGTGCACGGTGTCGGCGATGCTCGACCGGGCCTTGGCGAGCAGCGTGCGGGCCCAGGTGCCTGGGGCGTTGACGAGCGCCTTCGCGACGAAGCCCCACAGCATCTTCAGCGCCGCACCGACGCCCAGCTCGGTGATCGCCGGGGTCGGCGACGGCTCGCGCCCGCTGCGCAGCTCGGTGGCGTGGGCGCGCAGCAGCTGCTCCGCGGCGATGGCGGCGGCAGCGGCGCCGTCGTCGACGTACGCGGTCGCGGCGAGCGCCGCAGTCGGTCTCGGCACCGCCGAGGTGTCGAGCGCCTTCTGCTCGATCTCCTGGCTCAGCGAGCCGCCGTCGGCCCACATCAGGTGCGATCGCGCCAGGCGGGCGTAGCGCCCGTTCACCGGGGTCATCCGGGCCAGCGGCGACCCGCCGCTGCCCGCCCACAGCCCCGCCAGGCCAGCCACCGCCACGGCTGCGTGGGGACCGATCTCGCCAGGGTCGTCCGACGGTGGCAGCGGCGACACCCCGACGGTCGGGTCGTGCGACTGCTCGGGAGAGACGACGAGGTTGTGCCAGCCGGGGCTCCCCACCTCGACCGGAGCGGCGTTCTCCGACCGCGCGACGACGCACCGGATCGGCACCACGGTCGCGGCGTTGCGCGCGCTGCGCAGCTGCTGCCAGACCTCTTCTGACACCCCCGTCTCGACGACCTGTGCCCGGGGGCCTGCAGGCACCAGCACGCAGAGCACGAGCTGGTCGATCTCGGCCGCGCGACCGACGTGCGCCTGCATCTGCACCGCCGACATCCCGTCGGGCCCGACGAGCAGCGCGTCGGTGCCGTGGCGCGTCACCCGGCCAGCGGGCACCCACAGGAACGGCGAGACCAACCCCGCAGCCGCCCAGTCGGCCAGGTGGTCGCGGACCGCGAGGGGCACCTCCCCCGGCGGCGCAACCAGCACGCCGAGACTCGTCACATCAGCCCCATCTCGTCCGCCCCGCCGGTCCGGGCAGCAGCGGTGCCGACCTGGCGCTCGGCCAGCTCGAGCACCCGGCGGAGCGTGTCGAGCACGGGCAGCACGTCGTCGACGAGGTCGCGCATGACCGGCATCTGCGAGGCCAGCTGGCGGGAGCCGATGGTGCCGAACCGGCCCGTGCCGGGGGCGAAGAACTCGCGGCTGGTCTTCTCCATCAGGTCGAGGAAGTCGCGGCAGGCCTGCACGCGGGCCGCGACCGGGTCGGCGGCGTCGGCGTCCACGGTGAGGCGGGACTCCCCGCCGGGAGGCGTGGCCCCGGTGGCGAGCCACTCGGCCAGCAAAGTCTGCCCCACGAACGGCATGGTGCCGTCGAGCGCCATCTCACGGGAGCGTACGCCCACGGGGTCGTCGTCGAAGATCTCGCGCAGGGCCCGGTAGGGGGCCAGCGACTCGGTGACGGGCTGCTCGTGCGCCCGGGCCATGGCCACCAGCGACGACTCCAGCACCGCCGGCAGCCAGTCGACGGTCGAGACCATCTCCGACACCCGCGTCAGCATGACGTCGCTGAACGGCCGCCACTGGCTCGCCTGCGGCACCCACACGGTGGCCGGGGGCACCTGCTGGCTGTAGGGCGGCGCCGGGACGCGCACGCGCCCGATCATCTGGCCCAGGAACCAGCCGGCGATCAGGGCCTTGCGCTCGGCCCCGGTCATCGGGAGCACGCCGGGCAGCGGGCGCGACTTGCGCAGGTACCAGAAGTCGCCCTGCTGGAAGGTGCCCTTCTTCTGGTTCCACTCCTCCACGATCGGCGCGAACACCGAGTCGAAGCAGAGCGGTGCGTAGCACGGGTAAGAGCCGAACACGTCGACCCGGGTCGCCGTCTGCGAGGCGGTCAGCGCGGTGTCGTACGCCTGGAGCGCCTCCTGCGCCACGTCCATGCCGCCCTGCAGCACGCTGCGCAGGCTGCCCTCCAGCGGGTGCTGCTGGAAGGGGATCTCGGAGAACTTGTAGCGGTAGCTCACCTGGTGGCCGTAGAGTTTCATCACCATGGCCGCGTCGACCTTTGCCAGCGGCAACGCGCGCACCAGCGCCTGCTCAAACTTGGCGCTGATCTCGGTGACGGTCTCCGGCGAGCTCGCGTACGACCGCAAGGACTTCGACACGAACGTCTGGAACGGCGCGCCGCGACGGGCGATGAACGCACGGGCGCGGTTGAGCACGTCGGCGGGTGCGGCGCGCACCTCGAAGCCGGCGATCGCCTGCGACCGGGTCTCCCCGGTCATGGGGTTGGTGGTCAGCGCCACCGGCAGCCAGCGCCGGGTGACCACGAGCAGGTCGCGCGGCGGCACGGTGCCGTCGGCCGACTCCCACTCCCCCGGCACGACCGCCGACACGATGTCGTCGAGCGCCTCGGGGTAGCGGCCCGGCTTGTTGGCCGTGGCCATGACGAGGTTGCCGTACGCCTGGTGGTACTGGTCGGGCGTGGTGAGGATCACCTCGTTGGTGGCCTGGTACCAACGCCGGGCCGGCGACGGCTCGCCCTCGGTCGGCCAGTCGGAGACCGACGTGGTCGCCACGTGCGCCACCCCGGTGGTTGCGCTCTGCGCCTCGCGGGCGGCGGTGAGCTCGGTCAGGCGCTCCCCCAGGCCGGCCTCCAGGGGGGCCAGCACGTCGTCGAGGTAGCTGGGGAGGATCTCGTGGAGGTAGCGGCAGGCGGCGATGTAGAGGTGCTGCTGGACGATGCCCTCCGAGCGGGACGCCATCTGGTCGACGATGTGCTGGTTGTTCTGCAGGGCACCCTTCATGGCCCCCACGACGCTGCTCGCCGCAGGGTCGATCGTGGCGACGTCCTCCGGCCGGTACGCGACCAGGTCACGTACGGCTGGCTGGAGCTGGCCCATCACGTACTCACGGACCCGCTGCACCAGCCGCTGCGCGTACGCCAGCCCGTACTGCGACGCCGCGCGCGCGACGACCGCCCGGGTGCGCTCGAAGGTCTCGTCGCACCACCGCACCGCCCAGGTGTACGCGGCGTGCCCGATCGAGGTGGTCAGGGCGGGGCGGGCGCCCTCGTACACCTGACGCACCCGCTGCATCCAGTCCCTGGCCACGACGTTGCCCCCCTGGGGCAGCTGGCTGACCAGATGCGTCGACACGAGCTGGCCGGACACTGCCCGTGCCTCGTCGGCCGGCCATGCCGTGCTTGAGATCCAGTCGCCGAGGGGCTGGTCCTGGCCAGGCACCCACAGGCCGAGCGCGGCACACTCGTGGGGCCACATCGTGTCCATGCGCTGGCGCAGCTGCTCCAGCCCGTCGGCCTGGGACCCCTCGAAGAGGTGACCGTCCACGAGGCGCCGTACGGCCCTGGAGCCGATGCGCTGCGCCGCGTACTCGGCGAACCGGTCGCGGCCCATGCTCAGCGAGGCGTAGCCGAACGAGCCCCACTCCAGCTGCTTGGGGGTGTCGGAGCCCCAGCCGAAGACCTGCTGGTTGAAGGCGGGGCCGACGGTGTTGGTGAGGTCGTACTGGATGAACGGGAACGTCGCCTGCGGCGAGGTCATCAGGCTGGCCAGGCCGCGGGCGAGCGCACGGTAGACGGCCTGCGGCGAGCCGTCGCCCACCATCGTCATCTGGTTGCCACCCTGGTAGAGGTTCACGGGGAAGACCCGGGCGAACGGGATCGGGGTGCCCACCTCGTTGAGCCCGAGGGACTCCAGCAGCGCCCGGTCAGCGGAGACCGCCTCGCCCGTCTGCGAGGCGACGATCTCGCCGAACATCGACAGCGCGTTCGGCATCACGCCGGTGCGCTGCGCCGGCGACAGGCTCGAGAAGACGTCGGCGCCGACCATGAAGACGCCGGCCAGCGACGCGTTGTAGAGCGGGAGGCTGGAGAGGATGCGGCACACGTCGAGTGCCATCGAGGCGCCGGCGCCGCCGGCCATCGAGGTGACGACGAGCACGATGGGGGGTCGCTGCGGGTCGTAGCGGCCGAAGGGGCGCAGCGTCTGCATCTCCTGGGTCATGGTGGCCGCCGACAGCTTGAGCCACGCGTTGCGCAGCTGCTCGCGCAGCTGGGCGGCCTTCTGCAGGGTGACCATGCGGCCCACGGCGCGCAGCTGCCCGGCGCCGGTCGTCAGCGGCACCGACACCTTCTCGACGGCCCGGGGCGCCCAGGATCCGAGCAGCTCCAGGTGCTGGTGGGCGGCCACCCGGTTGCTCACGATGCCGTCGAGCTCGCTGTAGCTGCCCGAGGCGAGGCCCAGCGGGATGTACGAACCACCGCTCTGCGGCACGTTCGGCAGGCCCTCAGGCCCGTGGTCAGCGGCGAGCGGCACGTCGACGTGCACGAACTGCCAGCCGGCGGGCACCCGGTCGACGCCGCGAGCCGCGAGGTCGGAGCGCAGCTGGTCGAGCATGTAGCTCAGCGTCGCGCCGCCGGACCCCCCGCAGCCCACGACGAGGAAGCGGTGGAGGGCCGGCCCGGTGTGGGCGGCGGGGGCCTCGTAGGTCGAGCCAACCATCTGTGTCTCCTGTATCAGGGGCGTGCGGTCACTGGAACGGGTTGCTGCCGGACCCCGGCGGGGTGCCGAAGGGGTTGCCGGGCTGCGGGGGCTGGGTGGTCTTCGGCGGCTGGGTGGTCTGCGGCGGCTGGGGCTGGCCGACGTGCGGTTGGCCACGGTGCGGCTGGGGGGCCATGCCAAAGGGATCACCCGCGGAGACGGGCGCTGCCGGAGCG
>CAKZHP010000042.1 GCA_936924635.1 uncultured Propionibacteriaceae bacterium | reverse complement strand
TCCTCACGGCGGCCGCATCCCTGCTCATCATCCCGCCAGCACTGACCATGCCCGCATGGTCGGTGTTGACGGCTCTCACCGCGGTCGGCGCCCTGCGCCTGACGTACGAACTCGTGCGACGGCCGCGGATCGGTCCCGCAGTCGCCGGCCAAGTCCACTGAGGCCGGAACGCCTAGGGCGTGTCTGACAATGAATCCAGGGGTCGGCTGGCACCTTCGAAGACGTGTCCGCAGTTCCCGACTCGCTGAAGCTCGAGGGTGCCCGCGTTGTCGGCAGGAGCCTGCGGGACGCAGCGGCGCGCCGAGGAGCCGTTCCACCCGCTCGGCCAGCCCCGCGCGGGTGCGGAGGACGACGGTGGCGACCTCGACTTCTTCGCGTCCACGCCCCGGCCCTACGAGGGGGTGCTCGCGGTACGGTCCGAGCGCCTGGCCCAGGTCCGCGAGTTCCTGGCGTCCGTGGACGACGCCGGCCTGGACGAGGAACGCCGCCACCCGTGGAGCCCCGAGTATCCGGAGACGGTGCGCTCGTGCTTCCACGTGATCCTCGAGGAGGAGTGGGAGCACCTGCGCTACGTACGCCCTGCGCGACCTGGACGCCCTCGACGACGCCGCGGCCCAGGGGCGCTGAACGTACTCGGTGCGCACCGGCATGGAGGCCGTCTACGAACTCCTCGACGTGGAGCGTCGATCTGTTGGCGTAGCACGAGCGCTACGATGGTGCCGTGAGCCTGAATGAGCCTGCAGAGACCTTGTCCCACCGCGAGCTGCGCAACGAGTCCGGACGCGTGCTGCGCGAGGTCGCCGAGGGGCGAGTCTTCGTGCTCACCAACCGGGGCGTACCGGTGGGCCGCATCGTCCCGTCGGACGCCCCGTCCCCGGGGCTGCCTATCGCCCGCCCTGCCAAGCGTGTGGGTGGATGGGCAGATCTGAGACCCGAGACCCGTGAGGGTGACCGTTCGCTGTCCGACGTCATCGAGGAGCTGCGCGAGGACCGGGTGTGACCGGCGCCTTGCTGGTCTACGTCGACACCTCGGCGCTCGCTGCTCTTCTGATCGCCCAGCCGGAGACGGATCCCCTCGTGGCGTGGCTCGACCGGCACTCTGGGAGGCTCGTCTCCAGCGACCTGCTCGAGACCGAGCTGCGCCGCGTGGCCGCGCGCGAGGGACTGGAGCAGTCGAGGGTGTCCGTCCTGCTTGACGGTGTAGACATCGCGGCCCTGGACCGTGCCACGTACCGGTCCGCGGGCCTCCTTCCGATGCCGTACCTCCGCGCCATCGATGCCCTGCACCTCGAAGCCGCGATACGACTCGACGTTGATGCCGTCCTCACGTACGATCGTCGGCTCGCCGAGGCCGCCAGGTCTGTCGGCCTCGACGTCGTGTCCCCTGGTCGCCCTAGCCAACGTTGACGCTGGCCGGCGCCTCAGGATCAGTCGCAGGCGCCGCTCGCTCCCACGCTTCGACCGGGCCCTCGACCAGGGAGAACAGCGGGTGCGGCACCGGCTCGGCGAGGGTCTTCAGCCACTCCTGGTCCCGTACGCGCAGCTTGGCCGCCAGGTGCCCGTGCTCTAGCTCGAGCTGCCCACGGGTCACGGTCAGAAACTCTGGCGGGGCAGGTTGTGCGACCACCAGGGACCGGTTGAACCGGTAGCCGCGCGACTCCGCCTCGTCAGCCAACGGCACCAGCCAGCCCGCGATCAGCGCCTCGGGATCTCGGCCGGCGCGGAATCGGTCCAGCTGCGGGTGACGCTGATAACCCTTGGTCTTGCCTGCCAGCACAGCCTGGGCCAGCAGCCCTTCGCGCCAGCCGGCCACGAGGGCGGCTCGGTCCAGCAGCCTCGGGTGCAGGCTCCACAAGCGCATGATCTTCTCCTCGTCTCCGTACGGGTTGGGTGGCCCACCACCGCCGATCCTCCACCACACGGTTGAACCTGTGCACGACGAGGATGCGGCGACACGTCGGCTGCGGTGCCAGGGGCGTCCCGAGGAGCCCGGTGCCAGCCTCCGGCCATGACGCGATGACGGGCAGACACGCTCAGCCGGATGCAGGAGCACTACGTCGACGGCGGTGACGACGCACAGGCGCCCGGTGTGGTCGCCCAGCTCGTGGGGGAGTGGGCCCTCGTGCCCGGGTGGGTCTGGGACGGTTACGCCGAAATGATCGAGGCCTGGTTGGGTGCCGAGAGGGCAACGACCGGTTCCTGCACAGTGAGATCGATGCGTACGTCGCCGGGGCCTGCGCACAGCTCAAGATCTCGGGCTGCCTCCATCCGGCCCTGCGGTTGTGGGCCGAGCGTGCGTTGATGCTGCTCCGCACGTGCTCGACGGGTGGGAGCAGAGGACGCTGGGCGCCCCGGCGGGGGCGTACGAGAAGAAGATCGAGGCGACCAGGGCCGTGCTGGCGGCGCCGGAGGCTCCGGGCGGCTCCTCAGCCACCTGAGCCTGGCACAGATATTCCCGAACGCACGCCGGGATGATCGATCTCCACCCCCTGGGATGCGAAGTGCGCGAGCTCTGCTGACGCGGGGCCGCAGACCCCACCAAGATCAGACACGAAGAGCGTCAAGGCGCTTGCCTGAAGACGGGACAGTCAGCCACGAAGGCTGTCGTCCTGCGATGTGGAAGGAGCATCATGTCCAACCCACCCAACGAGCCGTACCGCTCGAACGACCCGTTCCGCTCGGACGAGCAGTTCCGCGCCAGCGGTGACCCGGCCGGTCTGGGCCAGCCCCCGTACACCGGCCAGGACCCGTTCGCGGGCCAGGGCACGTACGGCCAGGGCGCGACCTTCGGCCAGGACCAGCCCCTCGCCGGGCAGGACTCCTCCTTCGGTCAGGCGCCGTCGTTTGGCCAGGACCCCTCCTTCGGTCAGGACACGTACTCCGGCCAGGCCCCGGCGTACGGCGCTGGCGCTGATGCCTCGTACGGCACCTCCGTCACGGGCCAGACCGGCAGCGGCACGGGCTTCGGCGGCAACGCTCCGTACGGCGGCAACAGCTCCGACCAGTGGTCGAGCAGCAACGACCGTTCCCTCACCGACAAGGCTGCTGACGCCGCGGCCCCGGTCAAGGACCAGGCTGTCGACTCTGCCAACGCCGTCAAGGACCAGGCCGCCGACTCCGCCAACGCCGTGAAGGACCAGGCCGTCGACTCCGCCACGAACGTGAAGGACCAGGCCGTCTCGGGCGCGGTCGAGGTGCGCGACACCGCGACCCAGCACGCGCAGGACCTGGCCGGCCACGCTCAGGACGAGGCTCGTCGGGTCGGTCAGGAGGCGCGGACCCAGATCTCCACCCTCGTGGGTCAGACCACCGACCAGCTCTCCCAGCACGCCTCGGAGCAGAAGAGCCGCCTGGCCGAGACCATCTCGGGCTGGACCGACGAGCTCGACAGCATCCAGCGTGGTGAGAGCACCAACGGCCCCGTGCAGGCGCTGCTGGGCGACCTCACCCAGACCGCGAAGAACGCGAACCAGTGGCTCGAGCAGCGCGAGCCCGGCGACATCGTGAACGAGGTCCGCCGCTTCGCCGCCCGTCGCCCCACCACGTTCCTGCTCGCCGCCGCCGGGCTCGGTCTCGTGGCTGCCCGCCTCGGCCGCGCGCTCGTGGACGAGGCCCACGACGACACCCCCAGCACGCCGTCGCGCGCTCGCCTGTCGTCCGGCACGGACACCCCCTACACGGGCCAGCAGAGCATCCCGTCGTACAGCTCCGGCGCCGGCACCGTCCCGGCCCACCAGGCCGGCGTCCCGACCGGGTACGGCACCGCCGACCAGACCGGCACCGCTGCGTCTGACGCGTACGGCTACGGCAACGACGCTGGGGGCAACCGGTGAGCAGCCCCTTCGAGCCCCAGGGCGGCAGCCGCCCTGACCGGGCGGGAGGCTACTCCGACGCGAACGGGTACCAGGGACAGCCCGGGTACACCGATCCGAGCGGAGTGGCGCCCGAGCCCCGGTACAGCGACCCGAACGCCGGCTACTCCGGCCAGCCGGGCTACGACCAGGTGGGATACACCGACGCGGCGCGTGGCTATCCCGCCCAGGGATACGGCGACCAGGCGTACACCGGCCAGGGCTACAGCGATGCCGGCTACACCGACGCCGCCGGGCAGACAAGCCGCTCCTACGGCGACAGCGCCGGCTACGTGGGGCAGGAGCAGTACGCACCGCAGGAGCAGTACGCCCCCCGGGAGCAGCTCACCCCGCAGGCCCCGGTGGCGACCGACTACCAGACCAGCCAGGACTACGGCCAGGCCGCGTCCGACGCCGGTCGGTACGCCGCCAGCGACAGCCATGGCAGCCACGCGCTGTCCACCGGCCCGGAGACGGACCCGGCGACCGTGATGCAGCAGACGGGGAAGACCGAGAGCCAGCTCAAGGACAGCGACCCCGAGGCGTACGAGCGTCTGCGTCGTGCTGACGACCGCTCGCTGGGAGCGATCCTGGGCGACATCACGAACAACGTCTCCCGCCTGGTGAGCCAGGAGCTGGCGCTGTTCAAGGCCGAGGCCACGCAGAGCGCCAAGAAGCTGGGCACGGGAGCCGGCATGATCGCCGGCGCCGTGGTCGGCGGCGTGTTCGTGCTCACGTTCCTGAGCTGGGCCCTGTGGTGGGCACTGGCGAAGGCGATCGGCGACGCCGGTGAGCTCGCGGGCGGCTGGGCTGCCCTGATCGTGGCCGTCCTGTGGGCCGTGATCGCCGCTGGCCTGTTCTTCGCCGGCAAGGCCAGCATCGAGAAGGCCAACGGCGTGCCCCAGACGGTCGACACCGTCAAGAAGATTCCCAATGCACTGACTGGTGACGAGGAGAAGAACTGATGACCACGAGCAACGACCCGGACCAGATCCGCGCAGAGATCGAGCGCACGCGGAACCAGATCTCCGACGACGTCAACGCCCTCACCTACGAGGCGAACCCCATGACCCAGGTCGATCGTCAGGTCGACAAGGTCAAGTCGAAGGCGCAGGACTTCAAGGAGCGCCTGTTCGGTGACCCCGACGCGTACGAGCCGGGGCTGACCGACAAGGCCGCCGACCGTCTGGGCGACGCGAAGGACTCCGTGGTGAGCACCCTCACCGACGGCGTCGACTCCGCCCGCCAGGCCGTTGCCACGGCTCCGGAGACGGCCAAGAAGGCCACCCGTGGCAACCCGTGGGCCATGGGCCTGGTCGCGTTCGGCCTCGGTGCCCTCGCCGGTAGCCTGATCCCCGCCTCGCAGAAGGAGCGTCAGCTCGCCACGCAGGCGAAGGACGCGGCGCAGCCGCTCCTCGACGACGCCCAGCAGGCGGCCTCGCAGCTCGTCTCCGACCTGAAGCCGCAGGCTCAGGAGGCGCTCGAGAGCGTCAAGGGCACGGTGCAGGAGAGCGCCGACTCGCTCAAGGATCACGCGCAGGAGGCCGCCGACGACGTCAAGCAGGTCGCCAGCACCGAGGCTGACAACGTCAAGCAGACGGCTCAGTCCGAGGCCGACAACGTCAAGCAGACCGCTCAGTCCGAGGCCGACACCGTCAAGGACACCGCCCAGTCGGAGGCCGGCGCGGTCACCGACCAGGCCAAGGGCTCGGCGGACCAGCTGCGCCACGACGCCTGAACGACTCACGACCGAACGGCCCGGGCACTCCTGCCCGGGCCGTTCGTCGTTCATGCCGAGGCGTCCGACCCCGGTTCGCTGTGGAGTCGCTCCGCGCGTCGCCGCCTCCTGGCGGTCCGTAGGGGTAGGCGCAGCTGTGGCATCCGTACCTGCCGGAGCCGTGCCTCCAGGTCGGCCGCCCCGGGAAGCACCCAGCCCCGCCGCCGGGCGAGCCCGGCCAGCGCCGTACAGGTGAGGATGGCGACCAGCATGCCGACCTCCTCTCGGCGCAGGTGCCAGAACAGCGCCATCTCCAGAGAGCCGACCACCGCCACCGTGGCGTACAGCGGGTTGCCGCCGAAGATCGCCGGCACCCGGCCCACGAACACGTCGCGCAGCATCCCGCCGCCGACCGCGGTCAGCACGCCCAGCAGCACCGCGGGCAGGACGGCGATACCGAAGACCAGCGCCTTCGAGGTGCCGGTGGCCGACCAGCACCCGAGCGCGAGCAGGTCGGCCAGCACCAGCACCCGCCCGGTCCACCGGCCGCGCAGGTTCAGCAGGTAGGCGATCAGGGCCGCCACCAGCGACCCCGTGATGTACGCCGGGTCGGTGAGCGCCACGGGCCGTACGTCGAGGAGCACGTCACGCAGCAGGCCGCCGCCCAGCCCGGAGAGCACCGCCAGGATGGCGAACCCCACGATGTCGAAACCCATCCGCCGGGCGACGGCGCCGCCGAGCAGGCCGTTCGCCACGACGCCCATGACGTCGACGATGCGGAACCACGCGCTGGGCTCCAACGGATCCATCTGTGACCTCCGCGACGACGCCCGGCCGGTGCTCGGGCGTTGGGGGTAGATTGCCAGCGACTTCCTGCCGGTGACCGAGACAGCCCGGAGAGACGCGTGCCGAACGAGCGTACGACCTCGCGTGGCCGCGCCCTTTTCGCGGCTGCGCTGCCCGCGGTGACGACCGCCGGCGTCCTGGTGCTCTGGGGCGAGGTGTCCAGTTGGCGCTCCTCGCGGCGGATCGCCCCGTGCGTGCGCCCGGGGACCGAGGCGGTGGTGGTGCTCGGCTTCCGCAACCCCGGGCACCGCGTCAACGCGCTCAACCGGTGGCGGGTGAAGGCAGCCATCCGGTCGGTCGACCCCGAGGCCACCCAGACCCGCCTCGTCGTCTGCGGCGGCGCGGTGGGTGGCCCGCTGAGCGAGGCGTCCCTGATGGCGGCGTACGCACGGCTGCTGGGCTTCACCGGCGAGATCGTGCTGGAAGAGGAGTCGCGCTCCACCTGGGAGAACGTCGTCAACGTGATCCCGCTGGTGGCCGACGCCGAGGTGATCAAGATCGTCTCCAACCCGCACCACGTGGAGAAGGCCGAGCTGTTCCTGCGCCGGCAACGCCCCGACCTCGCTCAACGGCTGGCCGCGGGCCGGACGTACCGACCGGGGGAGTGGAGCACCATGAAGCCGCTGCTCGCCGCCCACGGGCTGTGGGACCTGTGGCGGTCACGGCGCACACCCTGAACCCGTTGCGCAGCCGGTTGCCGGCACGCTAGATTTCGGCGCAGGTGCAACGGGGGATTGCGCCGACGTGCTCCGAACTTGGGGGGATGAGCGCGATGTCGATAGATTCACGACCGCTCTTGAGCCGGTACGAGGTGCCCGTGGCCTGCCGTGCATGCGGCGAGCACATCGTCTACCCGCAGAGCTGCCCCGCGTGCGGACTGCCGCCGCGCCTGGTGGAGACCGCGCAGACGACACCGCCGCTCCCGCTGCCCGGCGAGGCGGGCTGGCACGTGCGCGCCGGCGACCCGGCCCGCGTCGAGCGGTACTGGGACGGCCGCGCCTGGACCCGCGAGATCCGGGGCGGCGAGAAGCTGGAGTGGCTGGAGCGGCTGACGACCCTGCCCGAGGCCCAGCGCACCCCGTACACCGAGGACCAGATCGACCTGCTCCTCGACGAGGTGGACCGCATCCGCAACCTCGCGCTGGAGCGCCCGCGCCGGCCTCGGCCCGTCCCACGGCTGGGCAGCGACCACGTGCCCGGCAGCACCGCCGTACGCCGCCTGCCGACGCGGGCCTGGTTCGTCGCGGTGCTGATCGGCATCCTGCTGCTCGTCGCCCTGGCGATGACCGGGTGGGCACTAACCTCGCCCCTGTGATCTCCATGCCTCCCCGGCCGCAGCCGGAACGCCCCGCGAAGCCGGGGAAGGACGACCCCGAGGCCCT
>CAKZHP010000041.1 GCA_936924635.1 uncultured Propionibacteriaceae bacterium | reverse complement strand
TGGACCGGCTCACCTACAACGGCACCATCATCGAAACCGGCACCCACTCCTACCGGCTCGCCCACGCCCGGGCCAACGTTGTCGTATGACCGTGCGGCTCTATGGGCGGGCATCGCTCGATGCTTCTCCTCGCGGACTTGACCCAGGCGGCTCATTCCCTATTATCTGATCATGCGCTCAGATGACATGGTTGTTGGGTTGGATGGCTGTTCGGTCCACTGCGTTCACCCGGAGAAGGTCCAGCTCGTGCTGGATGCCACGCTCCCGGCAGATGAGCTGGCGCGGGCGGCGAGCATGTTCAAGCTCCTCGGCGACCCGACCCGGGCGCGGTTGCTGTTCGCGCTTCTCGAGGCCGGTGAGCTGTGCGTGTGCGACCTGGCCGCCGCGACCGGTGTGCAGGAGGTGACGGTGTCGCAGTCGTTGCGGATGCTGCGCGCCTCCGCGGTGGTGACCGGTCGCCGGCAGGGCAGGTTGGTGTTCTACCGGCTCGCGGACGCCCACGTGCGGATGCTGCTGGACCTGACCAGGGAGCACATCGCCCACGACCAAGCAGCCGGCATCGCGTCAGCCCAGGCGATCCGGTGAGCGACGGACACGGCCACGGAAGCGCGGGCGGGGCGCATCGGTGGCGGCTGCGGTTGGCGTTCATCCTCGTCGCCGGCTACTTCGTCGTCGAGCTCGTCGCGGGTCTGTTGTCCGGGTCGCTGGCGTTGCTCTCCGATGCCGGGCACATGGCCGCCGATGTGGTCGCTCTGGGTGCGGCGTTGGTCGCCACTCGGATCGCGACGCGCCCGGACAGCACCGGTCGTCGCACGTTCGGGTCCTACCGTGCCGAGGTGTTCGCCTCCGGCCTGGCTGTCCTGTTGATGCTCGGGGTCTCGGTCTACATCGCGGTGGAGGCCATCGGGCGCATCGGCGCCACGGCGGAGATCGCCTCGGGGCCGATGCTGATCGTCGGCGGCATCGGCCTGGTGGTCAACATCATCGCCCTGCTGCTGTTGCGCGGCGGGGCCAGCGACAGCCTGAACGTCAAGGGCGCCTACCTCGAGGTCGTCGCCGACACCGTCGGCTCTGTTGGCGTCATCGTCGCCGGGGTCATGGTGGCCGCGACCGGAAACGCGTGGTGGGACACCGGCATCGCCTTGGCCATCGCCATCTTCGTCGCCGTCCGCGCGATCATCCTGGGCCGGGAGGTCCTCACGGTCCTGGGGCAGCACGCGCCCGCGGACATGGCACCGGACGACGTCGAAGCCGCCTTGGCAGCCGTCCCGGGTGTGAGCAACGTGCATGACCTGCACGTGTGGACCCTCACCTCGGGGATGAACGTGGCCACCGCCCACCTGATGACCAGTGAGGGCGCGGACGCGCACGCCGTCCTGGACAGCGCCCGAACGGTCATGCTCACCAGCTTCGGCGTCGAGCACGCCACCCTCCAGGTCGAACCCAACACCCACACCGGATGCAAGGAGGTCACCTGGTGACCACATGGACCGCCCTGACCACCCCCGAACGGCGCGCGACCCTGATGCGCCGCGCCCAGCTGCTCGCCGCTGCCTCCGTTGCCTACAACACCGTCGAGGCCGTCATCGCGATCACCGCCGGGAATATCGCCGGCTCCTCCGCGCTGGTCGGGTTCGGCCTGGACTCCCTGGTCGAGGTGTCCTCCGGGCTGGTGATCCTGTGGCAGTTCCGCCACCGCCTGCCAGAGAGCCGGGAACGCGCGGCGCAGCGCCTCATCGCCATCTCGTTCTTCGCCCTGGCCGCCTACCTCACCGTCGAGGCCGGGCACGCCCTGATCACCGGCGCCCGCCCTGACTCCAGCCCCGTCGGGATCGGCCTGGCCCTCGCCTCCCTGGCGGTGATGCCCTTCCTCAGCGTGTGGCAGCGCCGCACCGGTCGCGAGCTTGGCTCGGCCGCTGTCGAGGGCGACGGCACCCAGACCCTGCTGTGCACCTACCTGTCCGCGGTGCTGCTGGTCGGCCTGGTGCTCAACGCCACCCTCGGCTGGTTCTGGGCCGACCCGCTCGCTGCCCTGGTCATCGCGGCCGTCGCGGCCCGCGAGGGCTGGCAGAACTGGCAGGGTGACGACTGCTGCGCCCCGGCGGCGCTCTCTGCCATGGGGGCCGGTGCTGACACCGACACCACGACCTCAGCCTCGCAATGCGCCGCGGATGACTGCTGCACCACCTCGACGAGCGGCGTCGACCAGGCAGCGGACCGACAGGCGGCACCCACCCCCGTGACCCTCGCCCGGCGCGAGGACCACTCGTGAGCCGCCGCATGCCAGCCCAGATCCGTGCGGCGTTCGACGCCGAGCTGCGCCACGCCCGCACGGCCACCACGAGCGGGCAACGGTGGGCGGCGCTGGAACGGGCGCACATCCTGTCCCAACCCTGGGCCTGGCCGCACACCCGCGCCCACGCGGTCATGTTCGCTCTGGCGTGGAGCGAGCACGACCGCCGCGAAGCCGCCGGGCAGGTCCTGCGGCTGCTAGTCGCCGCACCCGGATCCGCGCTCGGGCGCTACCCCGAGGGCAACACCGGCCGCGCCACCGTCCCGCTGACCCAGCCGATGCCCGTCCCGCAAGATCTCGCCGAACTCCTCACCCACCGCTGACGCGGCTTCCTCCCACCCCGGGGAACCTGACCGGGCCCCCGACCCGTTCGCCCCACGAGCCCCCTGCCCTTCCTGACTTACCTGGAGCTGACCCCTGTGACACCCGTGAAACGCAACGCCCTCGTCTCCGCCGCCGTCGTCGCCCTGCTCGTGGCCTTCATCGCTGGAGCCCTGGCACTGTCACCCAAGAAGGCCGACCCCGCCGACGCCGCCGGTGCGGCCACCGGAGCCGGGGCGGGGACGGGCAAGCTGGTGCGCGACGACAGCCACCGGCTCGGAGCCGCAGGGACGGGCAAGGTGACGCTGGTCGAGTTCCTCGACTTCGAGTGCGAGTCCTGCCGTGCGACCTACCCCGTCGTGGAGGAGCTGCGCACCACGTACGCCGGCAAGGTCGACTTCGTCGTGCGTTACTTCCCGATCCCCAGCCACGCCAACGCAGTCAACTCCGCTCTGGCTGTTGAGGCCGCTGCCCAGCAGGGCAAGTTCGAGGACATGTACAAGCGCATGTACGACACGCAGGAGACGTGGGGTGAGCAGCAGGACTCCAAGGCGTCCCTGTTCCGCGGGTTCGCCCAAGAACTCGGTTTGGACATGGCCGCCTACGACAAGGCCGTCGCCGCCAAGGCCACCCAGGAGCGGGTGGAACGGGACCGGCAGGACGGCCTCGACCTCGGCGTGGAAGGCACCCCCACGTTCTTCCTCAACGGCAAGAAGCTGCAGCCGTCCTCGGTCCAGGACTTCCGCGACCAGATCGACGCCGCCCTCAATGGCTGAACCGGCACCAGGCCGAGCAGACGCACCAGCAACGACCCAGCAGGACCGAATCGTGGGTCGGGGCACGGCTTGGGTCCTGACGCTCGCCAGCGTGGTCGGCTTGGTCGCCGCGTTCGTCCTGCTCCTCGAGAAGATCGCCCTGCTCACGGACCCGGCCTACGTGCCCTCCTGCAGCATCAACCCGGTGCTGTCCTGCGGGTCGGTCATGAACACCGACCAGGCCGCCGCGTTCGGGTTCCCCAACCCCATCCTCGGCGTCGCCGGGTTCACGGCCCTGCTGACCATCGGCGTGGTCCTGCTCACCCGGGCGGCACTGCCGGGATGGTTCTGGTGGGGCATCCAGGCCGGCACCACCCTCGGGGTCGTGTTCGTGCACTGGCTGATCCTCCAGAGCCTGTACCGCATCGGCGCCCTGTGCCCCTACTGCATGATCGTCTGGGTCGCGGCCATCACCGCGTTCGTCACGACCACCGCCCAGAACGTCAGAACCGGTCGGATTCCGTTCCCGGCGCGCCTTCGGCAGGTCGCGTCCTACAGTCCCAGCGTGATCACGGTATGGCTCGTGGTCATCGCCGCACTCATCGCTGTCCGGTTCTGGGACTACTGGGTGACGCTCGGCAGCTGAACGCTGCTCGCGGCCTTGGTCGCGATCCGACCGCCATGGTCGCCAGATGCCTCAGATCGGCACCTGGAAGCCCGACACGAGCTCGGCCTGGAGCCATCGGGTGAGGTCTTCCCAGACACCGGTGGGTAGCAGCACGCCCACGACGACGAGCAGCCCGCCCCCGACGAACTGGACGAGGCGATGGCGGTCGCGCACCCAACCCGACACGCGTGCGAAGCGTTCGATCCCGGCCGCCGCGAGGATGAACGGCACCCCCCAGTCCGAGGGCGTGACAAGCCATCACGCCCGTACCACCACCGGCCGGGGCCAGATCAAGCCGTCACCATGGGGCCACTTCGAGTTGACATAGTCAACTGCGGTCGACCGACTCCGGTCTGCATCCGCGTGGTGCACATGGCGCCGGGCCCGACACCCACCTTCAGCACGTCGGCTCCGGCGGTGACCAGGTCGGCAACGGCGCGAGCGGTGACGACGTTTCCGGCCACGATCACGACGCGGCGACCGCTGCGGTCGGCGTACGCGTCGCGCGCCTCCCGGACAGCCCCCAGGGCGCTCAGCATCCGCTCCTGGTGACCGTGGGCGGTGTCGACCACGAGCACGTCGGAGCCGGCGTCCAGGAGCGCCGTGGCCCGGGCCGCGACGTCACCGTTGATGCCGACGGCCGTGCCGACCCGCAGCGCCCCGTCAGCGTCCAGCGACGGCTGGTAGAGCGAGGAGCGCAGCGCACCCTTCGCCGTCATCAGCCCGGCGAGGCGACCCTCCTCGTCGACGATCACGGCCACCTTCTGGTGCCTGGCGCTGAGGGTGCCGAACACCTCCGCGGGCGTGGTGCTGGCGTCCATCACGGCGATGTCCGTGGTCATCACGTCCTGCACTTGGGCGAACCGGTCGACCGAGCCGGTGCTCTCGGCGGTGACCAGCCCGAGGGGCTTCCCGTCGGCGACCACCACGGCGACGCCGTGCGCGCGCTTGGGGATCAACGAGATCGCCTCACCCACGGTGGAGCCGGGGGCGACGGTGATCGGGGTGTCGAAGACCGGGTCGGAGGCCTTCACCTTGCGGATCTGCTCGGCGACCACGTCGGTCGGGATGTCCTGGGGGAGCACGGCGATGCCACCGCGCCGGGCGACCGTCTCGGCCATCCGGCGTCCGGAGATCGACGTCATGTTCGCCACGACGATCGGCAGCGGGGTCGCCAGGCCGTCGGTGCTGGTGAGGTCGACCTCGGTGCGGGAAGCGACGTCTGACCGGTTCGGGGCCATGAAGACGTCGCTGTACGTCAGGTCGTGGGTGGGGGCGTCATGAAGGAATCGCACCGGGTGATTCTGCCATGCGCTGCACCAGACCTCTCCAGCCCCGCTCCTGCCACACCGAGGCAGGGAGCAGCTCGTCGATGCGCTCCAGCACGTACGTCGGCTGCTCGCCGCGGGGGAGTGCGGCTGCCTCCTCACGGGTGGAGTCGCCCGTGAGCACCAGGGCGGAGGCGAGGCCGGCACGGGCGGCCATGGCGATGTCGGTGCCGAGCCGGTCACCCACCATGACCACGTCGGCCGGGTCGACGTCCAGGTCCGCGAGAGCGGTCTCGATCATCACGGGTTCAGGCTTGCCGAGGCTCGCGACCTTGCGAACGCCCGTACAGGCCTCGATGGCGGCGGTGATCGCCGCTGCGTCGGGCTCGCCGCGCCCGCCGGGGTAGGGGCAGTAGCGGTCGGGGTTCGTCTCCACCAGTACGGCATCGGGGCGTCGCCACAGGGCGTCGAACGCGACCTGCAGCTTGCGGTAGTCGAAGGAGGTGTCGTAGGAGGAGATCACCACGTCGATGCGTGCCGGGTCGTCGCTGACCTCGAAGCCAGCCGCCGCGAGGGCACGGGTCACGGCCGGGGGAGCGACAGGAAAGACCACCGCCTGGGGACGGTGCTCGCGGAGCCAGGCGATGGTCGTCACCACCGTGTTCGTGATGTCGCTGACCGGGGTCTCGATCCCGAGGGCGGTCAGCTTGGCCGCGTACTGCTCAGGATCCCGGGTGGCGTTGTTCGACAGGAAGCGGACCGGGATCTGCCGCTGACGCAGCTCGGCGACGAGCCGGGCTGCACCGGGCAGCGGCTCGTCGCCGAGATAGATCGTGCCGTCGAGATCGAAGACGTACGCCTCGTACAGGCGTGTCGGCCTCGGCCCCGTCACGGCGTCAGTGGCTCGAGATGGCGTGCCGCTCCTCGTTGGCCGCGACCTCGCCCTGGTCCTCACCGTGGTGGTGCGACTCCTCGATCTCGGCCGCGGTCACTTTGGGCTGGTCGGCCTTGACGAACCAGTTGCGCCACCGGGCCCGGCGCGGGCTCACGGCAGCCGGCACAGCGACGCCGTTGGCGTCGACCGCGGCCGTCGGCTCCAGCTCGGGGTACTCGCTGTGCTGGGTGAGGGTGAACGCCTCGGCCTGGCTGATCGGGACGTGGTCCTCGTAGAACTTGCCCGACGGCGTCTGGACGATGACCCCGGTCTCGCTGCCGTGCAGCACGCGGTTGCGGTCGGCGCGCTGGAGCGACGCACAGATCCGGCGCGTGATGAGGAACGCCAGGACCGGCGCCACGAAGACCGCGACCCGCATGAAGTACGTCACGGCGTTCAGGCTGAGGTGGAACATCACGGCGAGGATGTCGTTGCCGCCGGCGATCCAGAACATCGCGTAGCAGGTCATCCCGGCCACGCCGAGCGCGGTACGCGTCGGCGCGTTGCGCGGACGGTCGAGGAGATGGTGCTCGGACTTGTCGCCCGTGATCCACGACTCGATGAACGGCCAGGCGCCCAGGGCCGTGAACAGCAGGCCCATGAGACCGACGCCGGGGAGGAAGACCTGCCAGACCCAGGTGGTGGGGCCCCAGTGGCCCTCGATGGGCGGGATGATGCGGATCGCGCCCTCGACCCAGCCCATGTACCAGTCAGGCTGGGACCCGGCGGTCACCTGGGCCGGGTTGTACGGCCCGTACGACCACACCGGGTTGATGGTGAGGAAGGTGCCCATGAGCACGGTGACGCCGAACACGATGAAGAAGAAGCCGCCGGCCTTGGCCATGTAGACCGGGAACAGCGGGTAGCCCACCACGTTGTTCTCCGTGCGGCCAGGGCCGGGGAACTGGGTGTGCTTGTGGTAGACGAGCAGGGCCATGTGGGCGCCGATCAGCGCCAGCAGCAGGCCCGGCACCAGCAGGATGTGCACCATGTACAGACGGGGCACGATCAGGTCGCCTGGGAACTCGCCGCCGAAGACGAAGAACTCCGCCCAGGTGCCGATCAGGGGGATCGAGCGGATCAGGCCGTCGACGAAGCGGAGGCCGGTGCCCGAGAGCAGGTCGTCGGGGAGCGAGTAGCCGGCGAAGCCCTCGACCAGCGACATGGCCAGCAGGCCGACACCGATGAGCCAGTTGAGCTCGCGCGGCTTGCGGAAGGCACCGGTGAAGAAGACACGCAGCATGTGAGCCGTGGCGGCGGCGATGAAGAGCATCGCGGCCCAGTGGTGGACCTGCCGGACCAGCAGACCGCCCCTGACGTCGAACGAGAGGGTCACGGTCGAGGCGAAGGCCTCCGACATCGGGACGCCCCGCAGCAGCTGGTAGGACCCCATGTACTCGGTCTCGGCCATGGACGGCTTGAACCAGATCGTGAGGAAGATGCCCGACAGCAGCAAGATGATGAACGAGTAGAGCGCGATCTCACCGAGCAGGAACGACCAGTGGTCGGGGAAGACCTTGCGCAGCGTGCCCTTGCCCAGGGCGCCGATGCCGGCCCGGTCGTCGAGGAAGGTGGCGGGACCGCCCAGCTTCGACATGGGGCGCTTGGCCCGCGGCGTGGTCTGCTCGAGGACGGGAGCGTCCTCAGCGACGACGGTGGTGGGCCTGGCCATCAGCGATCCCCGTCCTTGTAGTCGTTGCGCGAGTCGCGCTCGAAGTAGCTGGGGCCGACCGGGACGGTGAAGTCGCTGCGAGCGACCAGGTAGCCGTCCTTGTCGGTCGTGATGGGCAGCTGGGGCAGCGAGTGGCCCGCAGGCCCGAACACGACGACGCCGGAGTTGCCGAGATCGAACGTGGACTGGTGGCAGGGGCACAGCAGGTGGTGCGTCTGCTGCTCCCACAGGGAGATCGGGCACCCGACGTGGGTGCAGATCTTCGAGTAGCAGAGGATGCCGTCGACCTGCCAGTCCTTGCGGGAGTCCGGGATCTTGATCGAGGCAGGATCCATGCGCACGACGATGATGGCGGCCTTGGCCTTGGCGCGCTGGTACGCGACCGCGTCGTGCTCCAGGTCCTTGAGCGGCTCGGGCTGACCGTTGATGAGCTCGCCGACGATCATGTCCGTCGCCTTGATGCGCCGGTAGGTGACGTCGGTGACGAGGTGCACGCCCTCGGCCCAGATGGTCTTCTCGATGGTGGCGGCGCGCATGCCGGGGCCGGGCCACGGGCCCATGTCGGCCAGCATGACGACCGGGGGCACGACGAGGAGGCCCAGACCACCGGCCAGGGCGGTGCCCAGGGTCCGGCGGCGGCTGATCCCGGAGTCGGCGACGCCGGCCTCGATGGCGTCCAGGGCACCTTCCCGGGCCTCGGGGGAGGACGCCGCGCTGTGCCGGTACTCGATGATCTCGTGATCGTTCATGAGCTGGCGGGCCCACTGGATGACCCCGATGCCGATGAACAGGATCGCGAGGCCTGCGAGCAGCCCGAGCCAGATGTGCAGCGCCGGGGCGTGCAGGCCCGCGAAGTCGACCGTGGTCGACTTCGGGATGGCGAAGTAGCAGACGACGAAGGCGATGCAGAGGACCGGGACGAGACCCAGCAGGATCGTGATCTGCCGGGCGATGCGGTCACCGGTCGCCGGGTCGGCATCGGCCCACCGCTCGACGTGCTCCTCCACCCCGGGGTCCGGGACGGGGTAGGCCTTGACGACCTCGGTCTGGGGCTGGGGAGTGATGTCCTGGCTCATCGGGCGCGGGCCCCCTTCGAGGCGATCCAGACGGCGAAGAGGGACAGCCCCCCGATGCCGATGACCCATGCGGCGAAGCCTTCGGCCACGGGGCCGATGCCGCCGAGCGTGCTGCCGCCGCTGGGCTGCTCGTGAAGCTCGGTCAGGTAGCCGATGACGGCGCGGGCGTCCTCGTCGGGGAGGCTGGACTCCGGGAAGACGGGCATCTGGCCCGGCCCCGTACGCAGCGCCTCGAGGATCTGCTGCGGCGTGACGTCACCGGTCAGCGGCGGGGCAGCCACGCCGTTGGGCAGCGCGCCGCCGTTGCCGGCGAAGTTGTGGCAGGCCGAGCAGTTGGTGCGGAAGATCTCGCCACCCTTGGCGATCTCCTCCTCGCTGAGGCCGGCGGGGTCGTACTGGGCCGGGGCCGGGATCGCCGGACCGGTGCCGAGCGAGGCGACGTAGTCGGCCAGGGCCTGGACCTCGGCGTCGGTGTAGAGGTTCTGGCGACGCGGAGCCTGAACGGCCTGGCCGGCCATCGGCATGCGGCCCGAGCTCACCTGGAAGTGCACGGCGGCGGCGCCGACGTTGCGGATGTCGGGGGCCTGGCTGGTGCCCTGACCGCCGAGACCGTGGCACGACGAGCAGTTCTGCACGTACAGCGCCTGACCGCGCGCCACCTCCTCGGGGACGACGGGGGCCGCCGTGGAGCGCGAGGGCGCGACCACGGAGTAGAGGCCGCCCAGGACCAGGAGGGCCGCGCTGAGCAGCATCACTCGGAAGGCTCTGCGAGAACCGCGACGCTTCATGCGCGTCCCTTTCGTGTGGGTGGGGGGGACTACCGGAACCACGGTGCGTCCAGGATGTAGACGGCGATGAAGAGGATGATCCAGATCGCGTCGACGAAGTGCCAGTAGTAGGAGACCACGATCGAGTTGACCATCTGCTCGCGGGTGAAGCGGCGGGTCGCGTAGGTGCGGCCGATCAGCAGCAGGAACGCGATCAGGCCGCCGGCCACGTGCAGACCGTGGAAGCCGGTCGCCAGGAAGAACACCGACCCGAACGCGTCCGAGGAGATGGTGACGCCCTCGGAGAAGAGGGTGAAGTACTCCCAGACCTGGCCGGCCACGAACACCGAGCCCATGAGGAACGTCAGCGTGTACCACTCACGCATGCCCCAGGAGGCGACGCTGAGCAGGCCCTTGGTGCGGCGGAGCTGACCGTGCTCGGCCTTGAAGACGCCGAGCTGGCAGGTCACCGAGCTGAGCACCAGGATCAGCGTGTTGATGCCGGCGAACGTGATGTTGAGCATGTCGTTGCCGGCCTGGAACAGGGTGCGGTGGCCAGGCTCGGCGGCTTCGTTGGTCACGTTGCGGATCGTGAAGTACGCCGCGAACAGCGCCGCGAAGAACATCAGCTCGCTGGCCAGCCACACGATGACCCCGATGCTCACCTTGTCGGCGAACATCGGCTGCCTCGGGTCGCCGTGGAGCCGCGGCCGGGCGACCGGGTGCAGCGCGCCTGACGGAAGGACGTCGCCTGGGGGAGTCTGCGTAGTGGGCACGGCTCATTATGCCCATACCTGCCGAGGTCGAGGCCACCCGAACGGCAAAGCCGTGGCGGGGATGTCGCTGGCCCGGGCTGGCATGATGGCGGGCATGCACGCGTGGCTCCCTCTTCCTCTCCACGCTGACCCCGACAACCAGCCGGCACCCTTCACCCTGATCCGTCTGCTCACGGCATGGGAGTGGAGCTGGCTGGCGGCGGTGCCGCTCCTGGCCGGGGTCGTCCTCTACCTGTGGGGTGTGACGGCCCTGCGGCGGCGTGGCGACGGCTGGCCGCTGTCGCGGACCCTGTCGTGGCTGCTGGCCATGGCGATCCTGGCCTACTGCATGCTCGGGCCCCTCGGGGTGTACGACAACGTGCTGTTCAGCATCCACATGGTCCAGCACATGGCGCTGGGGATGATCGCTCCCGTGTTCATGAGCCAGGGCACCCCGATCACCCTGGCGCTGCGGACCCTCCCGGGACGGGGGCGGACCACGCTGCTCGCGGTCGTCCACTCGCGGGTTGCCCGGTGGCTGCTGTTCCCGGGGCTCACCACGGCTGCCATGGTGGCGACGCCGTTCGCCCTGTACCCGACCGGCCTGTACGAGTGGACCATGCGCAACGACTGGGGCCACGACCTCATGCACGTGTGGATGGTCAGCGTCGGCTGTGCGTTCTTCTTCCCCCTCATCGGCGCCGACCCGACGCCGTGGCGGGTCCCCTACCCGATCCGCATCGTGCTGTTCTTCGTCACCATGCCGTTCCACGCCTTCCTGGGCACCACGCTGATGGGTGCGAAGAAGCTGGTCGCCGAGGACTGGTACCTGGCCTTCGACCGCACCTGGGGGCCGAGCCCCATGGCGGACCAGTACCTGGCGGGGGGCATCCTGTGGGCCACGGGCGACTTCACGATGCTGTCGACTCTCACGGCGCTGTTCGTGGGGTGGTGGCGCGAGTCGCAGCGGGAGGCGGCCCGGGTGGACCGCCGTCTCGACCGTGAGGAGCGCGAGGCGGCACGCGCCGCGGTCGGGGTCGCCGGGGATAGGATGCCGCCGGAGCCCGGACCCGACCACGAGGACTGACTGTGAACGCGACCAGCAAGGTGCTGCTCTACTCCGACGACCGACTGGTGCGGGGGCAGGTGCGCGTGGCCCTGGGCCGCAAGGTCGCCTCCGACGTGCCGGAGGTCGAGATCGAGGAGGTTGCCACGCCTGCGGCAGTCATCAAGGCCCTGGAGTCCGCGACCTACGACCTGTGCATCTTCGACGGGGAGGCGACACCGGCTGGCGGCATGGGCGTGGCGAAGCAGATGAAGGACGAGATCCCTCACTGCCCGCCGATCCTCCTGCTCGTGGCGCGGCCGCAGGACGCGTGGCTGGCCACCTGGTCCGGGGCCGAGGCGATCAGCCCGTTCCCGGTCGATCCCGTACGCCTCCCGGCGCAGGTGGCCGGGCTGCTGCGGCGGGCGGCCGTCGTGGACCAGCGCGCCTGATGACGACCTGGCCCGACCTGCTGACGCGGCTCGTCAAGGGCGAGGACCTCTCCGGCCCCGAGGTGCGGTGGGCCATGGGGCAGGTGCTGGCCGGGGAGGCGTCGCCGGTCCACATCGCCGCGTTCGCGGTCGCCCTGCGGGCCAAGGGGGAGAAGGCCGAGGAGATCTCCGCCTGCGCAGAGGCCATGCTCGAGGTGGCCACGCCCATCACTCTCGACCGGGAGGCCGTCGACATCGTCGGCACTGGGGCTGACCGCGCGAACACGGTCAACGTGTCGACCATGGCGGCGGTGGTCGTCGCCGCGGCCGGCGCCAAGGTCGTCAAGCACGGCAGCCGCGCCGCTTCGTCGGCGTGCGGCGCCGCCGATGTTCTCGAGGCGGTGGGCCTGGCGCTCGACCTGCGGCCGGAGCAGCAGGCCGAGGTGCTGCGCGACGACGGGGTCGTCTTCCTGTTCGCCCCCCTCTACCACGCCTCGCTGCGACACGCGGCGACCACCCGACGTGAGCTCGGGATCGCGACCACCTTCAACTTCCTGGGGCCGCTGGCGAACCCGGCCCGCCCGCACGCCCACGCCGTCGGGGTCGCGGACCTGCGCATGGCCGGGCTGATGGCCGAGGTGCTCGCAGCCCGGGGCGGCCGGGGCCTGGTCTTCCACGGCGACGATGGCCTCGACGAGCTCACCACGACCACGACGTCACGGGTCTGGCTCGTCCGCGACGGGCAGCTGACCCAGGACGAGGTGGACCCGGCCGGGCTGGGCCTGGCCCCGGCCACCATCAGCGATCTCGTCGGTGGCGCCCCGGACCACAATGCGCGGGTGATGCGGTCGGTGCTGGGCGGAGAGCCGGGCGCGGTGCGCGACATCGTCCTGCTCAACGCTGCCGCCGCACTCGTCTCCTTCCACGGGCCCGACCCGGGCCGCTCGATCAACGATCAGCTGGCCGACCGGCTGGGCGAGGCCGCGGCCGCCGTCGACTCCGGCGCTGCGACGCGGCTGCTGTGGCAGTGGGCCGAGCACACCCAGCGGCTCCGCGTGGCCTAAGGGCTGCTCAGCCGGCAGACATCAGCCCGAGCAGCTGTGCGAGGAAGGGTCCCAGCGCGATGCTGGGCCCGTAGGGAAACGGCCCGTCGCTGCGGCGGGCGAGCGCCGTGACCACGCCCCACACGGCTCCGGCGACGCAGCCGAGGAAAAGGGCCTGGCCGACGGTCTGCCACCCGGCCCAGCCAGCGGCGGCGCCGGCCAGGAACCCGAGGCGGACGTCGGCGAAGCCGAACACCTGTCGTGCGGTGCGGGCAGCCACCTCCCACACGACCCAGAACAGGCCCCCGACGATCGCCGCCCCCACCCCTGCACGGATCACCCCGGCCCTGTCACCCAGGGACCAGGCCGAGGGCAGGACGGCGAGCGCCATCAGGCCCCAGCCGGCGTGCAGCAGCACCCTGGGGATCCAGGTGGTCGCGATGTCGATCACGGACGCGATGGAGCCCACCACGGCCAGCACCAGCCAGGGCGCGATCCTCGCGACCGGGATCGTGAGGCAGGCCACCAGCGTCAGGCCGGTCGCCCAGCAGAAGCATGCGAGCGCCGTTCGTGCGGTGGCCAACGAGGCGTAAGGCACCTTGTCGTCGTCGCCATCGAGCTCGGGCTCGGGCACTGTGCGCAGCAGAGGGCCTGCCGTCGTCGCTGCGACGACGCCGCAGACGAGGGCGACCAGCGCGGCGTGGACGGGCGACAGCACGCCCGAATCCTAGGCAGCCTGGCGAGGCCGGGCCGCCACGGGCTGTCGCAGGGCTGCGCGTCGCAGATCGCTCGCCCTCACCTTGAGGAGTCGCGCGGCGGCACCGGCGGGAACACGGTGGCGCAACCGCCCATCCCGCCCCCGGAGCAGCGTCAGCAGGACCGACGGCCTGACCTGCGCGACCTCGGCAAGGAGCTCCCAGGAGGTCCCCGACGCCTCGATCAGGTGCCGCGCGTAGCTGCGGAACGGGGCTGCCTCGACCCACAGCGGGCCGTTCGGCTCGTGGTGGCCGGATGCTTCACGGGCGTCGAGGTGGGTCGGGACGTCGATCATGGGGCCTCCTTGGTGGTCTCTTCACCCTCAAAGCCCGTGGGAAGGCCCCTCTGTGAGCCGAGGTCACAGACTTCTCGGGATATGAGACACCGAGAGCCGCCGCACCCTGACCAAACGACGACGGGCGCCCCCGAAGGGGCGCCCGTAGCGAGTCTCGGCTGATGATCAGCGCTGAGCCTTGGTGAACCCCGCGGCCTGCGCGGCCTCCTCGTTCTGGAACCACACATCGGCGATCGTGCGGTCGTAGCCGCCCGACTCGGCGGTGTGGAACTTCATGGAGCGCTCGTTGCCCTTGATGGTGTAGCCCGCGGGCGGCTCGTTGCCGACGTAGGAGCCCTCACCGTAGGCGGGAGCATCGGCGAGGTCCTTCTGGTCGGTGCTGCCGACCGCGTGGCGCGCCGTGGCCTCGGCCCCGGCGGCCTGGTCCTTGACGTCGTCCTTGACCTCGTTGGCCTTGTCCGCGACCGCGTCCTTGGCCTGGTCGACCTTGTCGGCGGCCTGGTCCTTCAGGTCGGAGGCCTTGTCGGAGACGTCGTCGGCCTTGTCCTTGGCCGCGTCCTTGACGTCGTCGGCCTTGTCCTTGACGTCGTTCTTGACCTCGTTCGCCGTGTCGGCGACCGCGTCCTTGGCGTCATCGACCTTCTCGGCCACGGCGTCCTTGATCTCGGTGGCCTTGTCCACGACGGCGTCCTTGATGTCCGCCACCTTGTCGGCGACCGAACCCCCCTGGTTCGCGCCAGGGTTGGTGTAGGACGGGGCCGGCTCGTGGGGGGCCCAGCCCGTGTCCTTGGAGCCCAGGAAGGTACGCACCGCGACCACGGCTGCAGCCACCAGGGCGCCGAAGGCGGCGAACTTCGCGAACTTCTTGACCTTGCTCGGCTTCTGCGGGATCTGCAGCTCACCCTTGAGGGCCGCGACCGCAGCCTTGCCCCGGCTCTCCACCTCGTTGGCAGCGTCCTTCGTGGTGTCGATGGCAGCCGCCACGGTCGGGTTCTCAGCCGCGTCGTGGAGCAGGTCGGAGAGCTTGGGCAGGAGATCCTTCTGCACGGCGCGCTGAGCCTTCTCCACCGCCGGCGACACCTTGTCGAGGGCGTCGTTCAGCTGGGGGTGGAGGGAGTCCATGGTGTCGGCGGCGAAGCGAGCCGCCGACTGCTTGGCGTCCTTGGCCTTGTGCTTGGCGTCCTCGGCAACCTGCTCGAGCAGGGGGGTGATGCGCTCGAGGGCCTGCTCGAGGGCGGCGGTGCCTCGCTCAGCGGCCGTTTGAGTGGTCTCTGCGGCGGCGTCAGCGATGGTCTTCTTGCGAAACATGGAACAAGTCCTTCCGAGATCGGAATGTCTCCAGTGATCTGGAGGAGGCCAATTCTACCGCTCCAGCCGCTCGCCCATCCGGTGGAGCGGTGTCATACCGGGCCGGACTGCGCGATGATGAGGCGGAACACCCGAGCGAAAGAGAGCGCATGAGCACTGCCACGCTGCACACCAACCACGGCGACATCGTCATCGAGCTCCTCGATGACGAGTCGCCCAAGACGGTCGCGAACTTCGTCGGCCTCGCCACCGGCACCAAGGAGTACCGAGACCCCCAGTCGGGGCAGCCGACCACGGGCAACTTCTACGACGGCGTCGTCTTCCACCGGATCATCGACGGCTTCATGATCCAGGGTGGTGACCCGCAGGGGACCGGCCGGGGTGGCCCCGGCTACACCTTCGCCGACGAGTTCCACCCCGAGCACCGATTCGACCGCCCGTACCTGCTGGCCATGGCCAACGCGGGCCCCGGCACCAACGGGTCGCAGTTCTTCATCACGCTCGTCCCTACGCCGCACCTCAACCGCAAGCACACGATCTTCGGTGAGGTGAAGGATGCCGCCAGCCGCGCGGTCGTGGACGAGATCGGCAAGGTGCGTACGGGCCGCGGCGACCGCCCTGTCGAGGATGTCGTCATCAACTCGGTGACCGTCGCCTGACGTCGCGTCACGTCGACGAGGGGCCGGTCACCGTGGTGGCCGGCCCTTCGCGCGCCAGGGGTGCTTGGCGTCAGGACGCACCCAGGGAGAAGGCCGCGTCTAGGTCGTGCCTTGAGTAGGCACGGAAGGCGATGTGAGTCTGCGTGTTCACCACCCCAGGCACCTTGTTCAGGCGGTCGGCGACGACGGTCGCGACCTCGTCGTTCGACCTCACCCGCACGATGACGATGAGGTCGATCCCGCCAGTGACCGAGTAGACCTCCGTCACGCCCTCCAGATCGGCGATGGCCCTCGCCACCTCAGGGATCTGGTCGACCTGGGCCTCGACGAAGACGATGGCGGTGATCATGGCCGCATCGTAGACCGGCGCCCGACTACGCGGTCGCCAGCGCGACCGGCTCCTCCAGCCGGGTGAGGCGCGACCCGGCGTGCACCGGCCAGGACCACGTCCCTTCGATGGAGATGAGCCGGACCCCCTCGGTCTCCAGCCAGTCGGCGATCCGTTCTGTCTCCTCGATCGTCGCCGCCGGCAGCGGCGGCACCGGGGGCGGCACGACCTCTCCGCACGCCACCGCGGCCGCCGCCACCTGGAGCGGGTCCTCTCCGGCGAGGCAGACCGCCGCCGCCGCCAGTCGCCCGTGACGCACGACGTGGATCTCCCAGCCCTCGGGGAGTCGACGTGCGGCCACGATCTCCGGGCAGCGGGCAAGGCTGGCCACCCTCTGGTGTCGTCTCATCGCGGCCGCGAAGGTCGACAGCCGGTGGTGCACCGTCGCCGCCTCCTCGTAGCGCTGCTGCTCGGCGAGCCTGGTCAGGCGGCGCTGCGCGGCGCCGACCACGGGTCGCAGGTCACCGGAGAGGACCAGGTCGACCCCGCCCACGACCGCCGGGTAGGCCGCCGCGCCCTCTCCCAGCTCGCAGGGAGCCGTGCAGGACCCGAGCTCGGCGAGTGCGCAGGCGGAACGCGCCGTGCGTCGGGAGAGCCGCTCGGAGCACCGGCGCAGCGGGTAGGCGTCGTACAGGGCCAGGAGCGCGTCCTCGGCCGAGGCGCGCGCCCGGAAGGGACCGAAGTAGCGAGCCCCGTCGGGGGCCACCTTGCTCACCATGGAGATCCGCGGGAACGCCTCTTGGGTCAACTTCAGCCAGTGCTGCTTCTCGGGGAACTTGGAGCGACGGTTGTAGCGGGGGGAGTGGGCCGCGATGAGCCGCAGCTCCAGGACCGTCGCCTCCAGGGTCGTGCGGCACACGGTCGCCTCCACGCCGGTGGACACCCGCACCATCTCGTCCATCCGCGGTCGGGTCTCCGAGGCGGTGAAGTAGGTGCGCACCCGTGAGCGGATGTTGCGGGACGTGCCCACATAGAGGTACTCGCGGCGGTGTCCGTCAGGGCCCTCCTGATCGCGGACGAAGTAGTACACACCAGGCTTCTGGGGGAGGGACTGGGCCCAACGGCGGCGCGCCCGGCGTTCGGGGTTCACCTTGCGCGTGCACTCGAGGAGGTCCTCCAGCGTGTGGACCCCCAGGCTGCCGACCCGCTCGATGAGCCCGTGCAGCACGTCGACCGTCGCCCGTGCGTCGGACAGCGCCCGGTGGTTCGGGGTCACCGAGGTGCGGAAGTGGGCCGCGAGCGTCGCCAGCTTGCAGTTGGGGACCTCGTCGCGCAGCAGCACCGCCCGGGCCAGCGCCACCGTGTCCACCACCTGCGGGGACGGCCAGGCATGACCGAGCTGAGCACAGGCCCGTCTGAGGAACCCCACGTCGAACCGTGCGTTGTGCGCCACGATGACGCACCCGGCGGCGAACTGGAGGAAGGACGGCAGCACCTCACCCAGCCGAGGAGACCCGGCGACCATCGAGTCGGTGATCCCGGTCAGCACGGCGATCGTCGCAGGGATGTGCGCGCCGGGGTTGACCAGGGTCTGGAACTCGCCGGTGACCTCGCCGCCCCGCACCCTGACGGCACCGAACTCGGTGATCGCGCTGTCCTCCGAGCCACCTGTGGTCTCCAGATCGACGACGCAGAACGTCACCTGCGACAGCGGCGTCCCTGCCTCGAGCAACGTGGGTTGAGTCATGCGGAGGACGTTAGGGAGGGGGTCTGACAATTTCTTCTGTCGCGCTCCGCGCTCCGCGGCTGCGGGGCTATGACCCGTGTCTCCCTCGCCGATCTCGCGGCGGCTCTTGACCGCTGACAGCTAGGCCGCGCTCGCTCTCCTCAGTCCAGACAGGGGGCCCCGCAGCCGTTCTTTCTGTGTCGCCCTGCGGGCTCCCGCAGTCGTTCCTTCTGTGTCGCCCTGAGGGCTCCGCGGCTGCGGGGGTTACGACCCCGGTCTTCGCTCGTCGATCTCGTGGGTCTTGCCCGGCGCCGCTGGCGCAGCTCACTCTCGGTTCCGACATGGGGCCCCGCGGCTGCGAAGCTCGGAGGGCGGCGATCAAAAAATTGTCAGACCCCCCTGTCACCGTTCTTCCCATGAACGATGTGACCATCGATTGTGGCTCCTGCGCAGTGCGCGGGCTGGCGTGCGACGACTGCGTCGTCTCGGTGCTTCTGGACCGCGACGACGACAGCCTGACCTTCGATCGGGCGGAGCAGGACGCGGTCTCGGCGCTCTGGTCGTCCGGGTTGGTGCCCCCGCTGCGGCTGGTGCCGAAGCGACGCCGCGACACGCCCGGTCAGGAACGCGCTGCGGGGTAGCTGACGACCCCGGTCCGCACACCGCCCAGGCGCGGTAACGGGGGAGCGACGCCGTCTGTGACGGCACTCGATCACGACGCCGTCGGAGAAGACTTGGCATCTGCACGGCTTTCGTTTACCTTTTTCTCAGGTTGCTTGGGAGCTGGGCCGGTGAAGGGGCGTTGTCTGTGAGCACGGTGTTGCGCAGGGTCGGTATGTCGGTGGCCACGGCGGCCCTCTCGGGGGCGTTGGTGCTCGCCGGAGGCCACGTCGCGATGGCAGACCCCGACACGGTCGAGGCGGCCCGCGTCGAGCTGGATCGCCTCGAGCAGCAGCAGACCGAGATCGACCAGCAGTTCGCCGCGGTCCAGGAGAAGCGCGACCAGAGCCAGAAGGCGCTGGAGGCGGCTCGTTCCGACGCGGCTGCCCAGACCGCCAAGGTGGGGGCTCTCCGCTCGCTGGTCGGGCAGGTGGCGCTGCAGCAGTACCGCGGTCGCGGCCTCGACACCACGACGGCGCTGCTGGTCTCCGAGGATGCTGAGGGCTTCCTGGGCCGTCTGTCGACGGTGGAGAAGATCAACGCCAACGCGAACTCGCTCCTTCAGGACTACCAGGGCGCCCAGGCCGACCTGGCCGACACCGAGCGCTCGGCCGCTGCGCAGCTCGCGCAGGCCGCCGCCGAGGAGAAGACCCTGGCGTCCCTCAAGGCGCAGTCCGACGAGAAGGTGAAGGCCGCTCAGGCCGTTCTCGACCGTCTCACCGCCGAGCAGCGCCGCCAGCTCGAAGAGGCCCGCCAGGCAGAGGCGGCCCGTCAGGCCGAGGCCGCCCGTCAGGCCGAGGCCACCCAGCTCTCCCGTGCTTCGGCGCGCCCCACCACGGCTGCACCCGCCACGACGAAGGCGCCCGCGACGACCCAGGCGCCCGCGGCCCCGGCGACGACGGCCAAGATCGGT
>CAKZHP010000040.1 GCA_936924635.1 uncultured Propionibacteriaceae bacterium | reverse complement strand
ACCACGACCACGACGCCCAGGACACGGGTGAGCACCGCTTGCGAGGACTGCAGCGTCGCGCCAAGACCGCCGAAGAGGGCGCCGTAGGCGACGAAGACCGAGGCGAACCCCAGGATGAACAAGGCAGTACCCTTCACCACCGGACGTCGCCGCGTCGCGACGCCCTCATCGAGCAAGGGGCCGCCAGCGACGTAGGACACGTACCCGGGCACCACGGGCAGCACGCACGGGGACACGAAGGAGATCAGCCCCGCCAGGGCTGCGACGGCCACGGCGGCCAGCATCGGGCCGGTCGCGACCAGGTCTTGGAGCATGCTCACGACGACGTGGCGGGCTCGGCCAGGACCGTGTCCAGCAGGGCGGTCAGGGTCGACTCCTGCACCGCGCCGAGGACGCGCGCCGCCGGCCTCCCGTCACGGTCCAGGAGCAGGGTCACCGGGACCCCGGCTCCGGGGAGGTGATCGGCCAGGCTCAGCAGGGCCTTGCCATTCCTGTCGTCGATGCTCGGGTAGGTGATCCCGTAGCTGTCCTCGAACGCGATCGCCGCGGCCGGATTGTCGCGCACGTTGACCCCGACGAACCGCACTCCCTGGTTCGCGTATGCAGCCGACGTGGCGGCAAGGATCGGCGCCTCCTCCCGGCACGGCGCACACCACGAACCCCACACGTTGATCACCACGACGTCGCCGCGCCATGCGGCGATGTCGATCGCCTCACCAGTCAGCCCGGTTCCCGACAGTGCCACCGGTCCAGCCCGGTCCTCAGGTGCGTACTCCGTCACCGTCCTGCTGCCCGCAGTCACTGAGGACCCCCCGAGCGCCGCGCCTTGGCCCGCCGACAGGAAGCCGGTGAGCTGGACCGCCACCACGCCTCCAGTGACGAGGACCAGGACCAGGACCAGGAGGATCACCCGCGGGCCGGTCAGTGGCCGGCGCGGCCGTGCCCGTGCGGGCGATCCCTGGACCGGAGGTCCGCCGGCCGCGGTCGGCTCATCCACGAGCGGTGATCAGCTCAGACGGCTCCGCCCACAGACTCTCACCCGGTGCGGCGACGCCCAGGGCGTCCAGTAGCGCCGCGCCCTGGGAGGTCAGCCGGCACATGACCAGCTTGCCGTGCCGGCGGGAGGTCACCAGGCCGGCGCGGCGCAGAACGCGCAGGTGGTGCGAGACCAGGTTCGGCGCGGCGCCGACGACCCACGCCAGATCGCAGACGCACAGCTCGGCCCCGAGGGCCAGGGCCGTTGCCGTGCGAAGGCGCACCGGGTCCGCCAGTGCCTTGGCAGTAAGCGCCATCGCCTGGGAGCGGTGCGCCTTCGGCAGGGCTGCGCGGACCGACTCGGCGCGCGCCACGTCCAGGCACAGCAGGTCGCACGCCTCGGCCGTCATGCGGTCATGGTAGCAAACGTTGATGTGAGCATCGGCCGCCGATTGTGCTGGTGGCCACTACCGACGCGAGGCCCGCGCGAGTGCCACTCACCCGATCCCGCTCGTGCCGTCCCCGCTCGGTGTTGCGGGTGTCGGGTGGCGCAGGGTGACCAGCACCAGCAAAGCGACGCCGGTGACGATCGCGGTGTCGGCGATGTTGAAGGTCGGGAACCACCCGCTGTGCAGGTAGTCGGTGACCACCCCGTCCCCAGCCCGGTCCACGACGTTCGCGATCGCCCCACCCAGGACCAGGGCGAGGGCAGGCAACCGCCCGCGCGAAAGAGCGGCGCCGGTCCGCCAGGCGACCACACCGACCGCAGCCGCTCGGCCTCGTGCTCCTCGGCTTCCTCGCCGCCGGGGGTGGTCTCGTCGTCGCTGCAGCCGCAGGCGTCGCTCATCGTGCACTCTCCTTGGCGATCGGGTCAGAGGTGGTGGGACTTGCGTAGGTGGGGCACAAGGCCACAGCGTTGCCGGTCGCGGCCAGCAGGCCCTCGGCCACAGCGAGAAGGTCCATCAGCTCCGGGCGGGTCAGGTGGTAGACCGACGCGCGTCCCTGCGCGCGGTAGTCGACCAACCCGCAGTCCCGCAGGCAGGCCAGGTGTGAGGACACGGTGGACTGGCTCAGGCCCAGCTCGGTGCACAGGTCCACGACCCGCGCCTCGCCCCTCGCCAGGCGGCGCACCAGCGCCAGGCGCGTCGGGTCGCCCAGGCCTCGGAACAACGCCCCTGCGGGCGCGAGCTCGGCCCGGCCACTTACATCAGGACTTGCGGTGATCATCGGCATGGGTCGATGCTAGCGCCTATCGGGTGTGGGTTCGACCCGGTCGGGCTCTGGAGGCTGCTGTGTCCGATCTATCGGCCGCCCCGGCCACAGCCGCGAGTAGCGCGCGGGCCTCGCACCGCAACCAACCGAAAGGCCCCTCGATGGACTTGGCCGTAGCCGTCCTGCAGGCCGTCGGTCTGTTCCTCGTGACCAACATCGACGACATCATCGTGCTCTCACTGTTATTCGCCCGCGGCACCGGCGCCCCAGGCACCACCGCCGAGATCATCGCCGGGCAGTACCTCGGCTTCGGCGCCATCCTCATCGCCTCCGTCCTGGTCGCACTCGGCGCCAACGCCTTCCTGCCTGAAGACGCCATCGCCTACTTCGGACTCATACCCCTGCTCCTGGGCCTCTACGCCGCCTGGCGGGCCTGGCGTGGCCGCGACGACGACGGTGACGACCCGGGCAAGGCCGTCGCCGTCTGGACCGTCGCAGCGGTCACCTTCGCCAACGGCGGCGACAACATCGGCGTCTACGTCCCGGTCTTCCTCACCGTCGGCCCCGCCGCGACCGCCGCGAACGCCGTCGTGTTCCTCGCCCTGGTCGCCGTGCTCGTCCTGGCCGCCAGGTACGTCGCCACCCGACGACCCATCGCCGAAGTCCTCGAACGCTGGGAACACGTCCTGTTCCCCCTCGTCCTGATCGGACTGGGCATCGTCATCCTCCTCGAGGGCGGCGCCTTCGGGCTGTAGAGCCGTTGGCCGTTCCCGGTGGCGGCGGAGAAGGTCATCGTCGGCGGGCGATTGCCGGTCACGGTTCTCGGCCGCCCCCTGGCCTGCTGCCGATGCGCGGACGGCGGTCGCGGCTCAGAGGTACCGACAGACGTCGGTCGGGTCGCAGGCCCCGGGGTCAGGTGCGGCGGCGGCGTCTCGCAGCTCGGTGACGTTCTCGCGCAGCGCCTGAAGGTCCGCGATCTGGCGGTCGAGCTGGTGGACGCGGCTGTCGAGCAGCTGGCGGACGTGGTGGCAGGGCGCCGCACCGGCGTCTCGTACGTGCAGCACCTCTCGGATCTGCGCCAGGGTCAGGCCGGCGGCCTGACCACGGCGGATGAAGTTCAGTCGCTGGAGGGTCGCGGGCTCGTAGTCGCGGTAGCCGGTGGTGGTGCGCTCGGGCGCCGGGAGGAGCCCTGCCTGTTCGTAGTAGCGCAGCGTCTTGGTCGTGGTGCCGCTCGCCTGGGCCAGCTCTCCGATACGCACATCGCCTCCAGCTGCCGAGCCTACCGGCCTTGACCTTCCAGTGCGCTAGAAGGTCCAGGCTGGCGCCTGGAGCAGGACCGACGACGAAGGGATCTGGCATGAGCGCGGGCTATGACGTGGACCTGGCGGTGGTCGGCTCCGGTGGTGCGGCGATGGCGGCTGCGATCACCGCTCGGCAGACTGGGCACACCGTGGTCCTGATCGAGCGCGGCGTTCTCGGTGGGACCTGCGTGAACATCGGCTGCGTGCCGTCCAAGACGCTCCTGGCGGCCGCCGGCGCCCGACACTCCGCCCTGACCAATCCCTTCGACGGCGCTCCCACGTCCGCAGGTGGCGTAGACCTACGAGCGCTGGTTCACCAGAAGGACGAGCTCGTCGAGCGCATGCGCAGTACGAAGTACGCCCACGTCGCCGCCGCCTATGCGTTCGAGGTCGTGCCTGGGCACGCCAGGTTCCTCGATCGCGACACGCTCGCGGTCGACGGCGAGCCGCTGCGCGCCCAGGCGTACGTGGTGGCCACCGGGGCCGCGCCGGCGGTGCCCGAGCTGGCGGGTCTGGACAGCGTGGACTGGTTGACGTCGACGACGGCCATGGAACTCGAGCAGGTGCCGAGGTCCCTGGTGGTGATCGGTGGCGGCTACGTCGGGCTCGAGCAGGCGCAGCTCTTGGCCCGTCTCGGTGCGAGGGTGTCCCTGGTCGGGCGCGTGGCCCCCCGGGCCGAGCCGGAGCTGGCCGAACGCCTGCGTGCGGTCTTTGCCGAGGACGGCATCGGTGTCCTCGAGGAGCACGCCGTCGCCGTCTCGGTCGACGGAGGCGAGGTCGTCGTACGGGCCGCCTCGGGTGCTGCCGTCCGCGCAGAACGGCTGCTGATCGCCACCGGTCGCACGGCCCGCACCGACGGGCTGGGGCTCGCCGCAGCCGGCGTCGACGTCGACGAGCGGGGTTTCGTCGTCACGGATGAGTTCCAGCGCACGACCAACCCGCGCGTCTACGCCGCAGGCGACGTGTCCGGTGCCCCGCAGTACGTCTACGTCGCCGCCGCCGCAGGCCGCGCCGCCGCCACCAACGCACTGACCGGCCCGGACGGTCCTGGGGCGCGGGTCGACTACACCGGCCTGCCCACCGTGGTCTTCACCAACCCCCAGCTCGCCTCGGCCGGGCTGAGCGAGAAGGAGACCCTCGAGCGCGGCCACGACTGCAGGTCCCGAGTACTGAACCTCTCAGAGGTCCCGCGCGCCCTGGTCAACCGCGACACCCGAGGGGCCGTGAAGATCGTCGCCGACGCCACAACAGGCAAGGTCCTGGGGGTGCACGCCCTCGCCGACGGTGCCGGCGAGATCATGCTCGCCGCGACCTACGCCATCAGAACCGGCATGACGGTCGACGACCTCGCAGACACCTGGGCGCCCTACCTGACCATGGCCGAGAGCCTGCGGATCGCCGCAGGGCTGTTCCGCAACCATTTGCCGACGTCCTGCTGCGCCTGACCGGTCCAGCGCCCTCGACGCCCCCGCTGTCATTCCGGCCGCGCTATGTGCTGACCGCACCAAACCCGGCACTGTCGCTCGCGACCCGGATGCTGTGGCCAGCTTCGGCCCCATGCCGCCGAGCTCAGCCACACGCCCGGTTCTACACCTGGCGGCGGCTGGGCGCTCTGGGCCGCCCGCCGTTCCGCGCTGAGCCGAACCAGGCGCTGCCGCCGACCGTCTCACGCCATCGCCGGAAACGAACGTTTCCGCTACACCGGAGTCGAGATTCCGGTGAGGTCTGACATCGACCCGGATCGTGTAGCGGAACTCAGTGCCGAAATCTACGGTTCGGAACTTCCCGGTGGGGATGAGTTTCGCTACGCTCGACCGGTGGGGCATCTGCTGGGGTACGCGCGCGTGTCCACCGCTGATCAGGACGCGGCGTTGCAGATCGACGCCCTGAATCGGGCGGGGTGCTACCGGGTGTTCGTCGACACGATCTCCGGATCGCTGCAGCAGCGCCCCGAGCTGGACAAGCTGCTCGACCAGCTGCGTCCAGGGGACACCCTGGTGGTGTGGCGCCTGGATCGGCTGGGCCGGTCGATCCGGCACCTGATCGACCAGCTGCAGGTCCTATCCGACCGCGGCGTGGGGTTCCGGTCCCTGCAGGAGACGATCGACACGACCTCCCCAGGAGGACGGTTGGTCTTCCACGTCTTCGC
>CAKZHP010000039.1 GCA_936924635.1 uncultured Propionibacteriaceae bacterium | reverse complement strand
CCGCTCACGTAGTGCGCCATAGTCAGAGCCCCGTCCCGGTGATCCGGATCGCAGCCCACGGGCGGGTCACGACCGGGACGCACACGCGGCGGGCGCGCAGCTCGTACCCGTCGCGGCCCTGGAGCCGGTCCACCGCCACCTCGACGCTGGACCCGGCCGCCTTGTGGTACTCGGGCGACTGCAGGTTCTCGTCAGCCATGCCGCCCAGGAGGTCCCGATCCACCATGGTCGGGTCCGCGAACGGGGCGTTCGGGCTGGCAGTCCAGGTGAAGCCCAGGACGTTCGGCCAGTTGCCCGTCACGAAGGGGTTGGCGTTCACGTTCTCGCGCGGCAGCACGCCAGCGAGGGCGAGGGTCGCCATCACCTGCGAGTACTGCGTGACGTTGAGCACGATCGCGGTGGGGTTGACGCCCGCCTTGAGGTTGGTCAGGGCAGCCTGTGCGCCGAGCACGCCGTTGACGATGCCGGCGGCGGTCGACCATGCCTGCGAGGCGTAGGTCTGGGTGACCTTCGACTGCACCACGGCCATCGCGGTCGAGTCGACGAACCGGACCACACCGTTGGCGAGGATGCTCAGACCGTCGTTGACCGGCGCGTTCAGCAGGCGGCTGATCTCCTCGTCCCACACGTGGGTGGCGATGCCGTTCTTGGCGGACTGTGCGATAGCCAGCTGGCCGCCGTCCATCTGGGTCAGCGCGTACTGCGAGCCCGGGGCGACGATCTCCGCGTTGTCCTTGGGGTACGGGGACGTGTCAGAGGTGGGGTAGGCGATGGCGCCGCCCTGGATCGCGTAGCGACCCGTGAGCAGCCAGTCGGCCAGAAAGCCCTCGTGGGTGATGTCGCGCACACGACGCGCGAGCACCGTGGGCGACTTCATCGCGGCGTGGACCTGGACCGCGGTAAGGCTGGCGTCCAGCCCGGCGGGAGTCCCGGAGTAGGTGTACATCAGAGCGCTCCTCAGCGGTTCTGGAGGACGTCGACCTGGGCACCGTCGGCGACGGTGTTGAGGGCGATCCCCACGGGGTTGTTGGTTCCGGTGGCGGTAGCCACACCGTTGGCTCCGGTGTAGACCTTCGCGCCGGCAGTGATCGCGCCCGACGCGAGGGGGCGCTGGACGCCGTCGAAGGAGACGGTCACCGACTGGCCGGACTTGGCGTCAGACATGGCGACGCCGAGGACCTTGGCCGAGTCGGCTCCGGCCATGGCGACCTGGCCGGAGCCGGTCACCTCGACGTAGCGACCCCCGGTGATATCTGCAGACGCGGTGCGGGTGATGCTGTGCTTCGCATCGACCTTGGGCAGGTAGTTGGGCATGTCAGGCCTCCTTCGAGCCGAAGAGCTTGGCGTACATCTCGTCGTCGGCGTCCACCTCGACGCCCCCGGCAGAGCCGATGGGGGCGGTCGGGACGATCTGCGGCAGTGACGCCAGGGTCGCCACGGCGCCCGGGTCCTGCTCCAGGTTCGCCAGCCAGGCGTCGCGCCGGCTCGCGAGGATGCGGCCGTCGTTGATCGCGGCATCGACGGCCGCGATGCGGTCGTCGGCCTCCTGGCGGTTGCGGGCCTCGCGGCCTGCAGCGGCATCGGCCTTGAGGGCGGCCAGGGCGTCCTGGTCGACCAGCACGGTGCCGGCGGGCGGGTTGATGGCGGTGGCCTCCGAGCGCTCCTGGAGCGCCTCGTCGAGCGCGGCCAGCAGGCCGGCCTCGTCCAGCTCGGCGTCGGTGATCCCGAGCCGCGTGCGGAGACCGTCGGTGAGAGTGGACATGTCGTCCCCTTCCGGTGCGGTGGTGAGACCCGGCGGCTCGGTTGCCTCCGGGGGCTGAGGGGTCGCACTCACGTGCGGCCGGATGACAGGCGCGGGCGCCTCGGCCCTGCCACCACGGAACTGGATGCCGGGCATCGCGGCGAGCATCGCCTTCGCCCGTGCCTCGACCGTCTTCGTCGCGGCAGACTCGACGACGCGGTCGGCGAGACCGGCGGCGACGGCCTCCTCGGCGGAGTACCACGTCTCGCGGCGAGCGCCTGCGGTCATCGCGGCGCGCCACTCCTCGGCGGTGCCGCCGGCCTTCTTCGCGTACAACCCTGCGAGGGCCAGCGAGTCCTTGTCGAGCTGCTCGGCGGCGGCGGCGAGGGACGCGGCGTCGCCGATGGTGACCATCCATGCGTCGTGGATCATCATCTGCGACCCGACGCCCATCACGACCTCGTCGCAGGTGACGGCGATCACCGAGGCGGCCGAGGCGGCGATGCCGTCGACGTGGGCGACGATCCGGGCCTTGTGGCGGCGCAGCAGGTTCGCGATCGCCATCGCGTCCCACACCTCGCCGCCGGGGCTGTTGATGCGCAGGTTGATGGTGGTCACGTCGTCGGGGACCAGCGACAGGGCGATGCCGACCTCCTTGGCCGAGACGCCCCACTCGCCGCCCCAGGAGTCGATCGGGTCGTAGATCCACAGCTCGGCGTCGGCGCCCTCGACCGACGGCACGAGGATGGACGCGCGCGACGCGGCCGTGGGCGGCTCGGAGCCGCGGAAGCGGTACGTCGGATCGGTCATGCGGGCTCCTCGATGCGTGGAGTGCCCTTCGCGGGCAGGCCGTAGATGGTGCGGAGGTAGCCCTCCAGGTCGTCGTCCGCCTCGACGACGCCAGCGTCGACCAGCGACTTGATCGCCTCGGCCGTCGCAGGGTGGCGCGACCCGATCTCGTCGAAGACGATCCGGGGGGCGGGCTCGGACGGGGAGAACGCGAAGTCGACCAGGTCCTCGACGATGTGCATGGTCGCCGTGTCGGCCACCTCCAGCGCCACGGTCTGCAGCGACAGGGTGAAGAAGTCGGCGAACGTAGAGCCGAGCGCCCAGGAGCCGGTCTCGGTGCCCAGGTTGAGGAAGTGGGCGAGCACCGCGCGTGCGATCTGCTCGTCGTGGTACCGGATCGGGATGTCGGCGTTCGGCAGGGTGCCCTTGACGCCCATCAGCTCGATGGACGCGCCGTGCCGGATCGCGGCGCCCGACTCATCGCCCGAGCGCCACGCGGCCGCCAGGTCGCGCCCGCCGTCCAGCTCCGCCTGCACCTCATCGCGGGCCGACTGCGGGTCCGTGCTGTCCGGCTCCGGGCCAGCGGTGTAGACCGGGACGCCGAGACCGTTCCGCTCGAGCGTCTGCGCCTGCACCCGCAGGGCCCGGTCCTTGAGCAGCCACGGCTTGTACGCCGGCCGCAGCAGCGACGAGCCCGCCCAATTGCCGCCCTCGCGGTCCTGGACGTACGCGACGAGCCGGGACACCGGGATGGAGACCTCGCCGGTGGCGACACCCTGGCGTACGGCCCGGAGGCCACCGTCCCGGGCTACGTCCCACCCCGTGATCGTGCGAGGCGGGCGCCACCCCAACTTGCCCAGGTGCACCCGGCCGTCGACGATGCGGTAGACCTGCTCGAAGATCGAGTGCCCGTAGTCGAGCGCCGTCAGCGCGAGGCGCAGATGCTCGCCCCACGAGAACCGGTCCCGCGTACGGGCGGGTCGCACCGGGCTCGCGTCACCGAGGATCGGCAGGCCCAGGTCGTCGGCGACATGCCGGGTGACCGCCGGGTCGCACCCGGTGCCGTCGATCCGCCACGTGGTGCGACGGATCGGCAGCTTCACAGCCCGCAGCACCGACATGACCTGCGGGTCCTGCCGCCGCATCCGGTCGTACACGGCCACGCTCAGCGGCCAACGGAGTTCGGGGGTCTCTTCGTCCTCGCCCAGCTGCGACCACCACGAGCCGACGCCGGCGACGGCAACACCCTTCTCGGTCAGGGGGGCGGCTGCAACCATGACACCCCCCTCCCGATCAGAACCCGATCACCTGCAGTTCGTGTCGCCTCGGCGACTTTTGGACCTTCTCCGGTGGCGTCGCCGCCACCGACCTCGTCTTCCTGGGCCGCAACAGCAGCCACAGGGCGTGCTGGGCGGCCACCAGCGCCGCCGGATCACCGTTCGCGAGTCGCCGCGTGTCGATCCTCCCGTCGTGCACCACGGCAGCCGACGCGGGGCCATTGAGGATCGGCTGCGACCGGTGCCGCAGCCGCCCGTCGCGCACCGCGTCGAACAGCAGCCCCCAGCCGACCTTCACCTCCGCCGGCGACACATCCTCGACGCGCAGCCCGGCAGCCTTGAGCGCCAGGCTCGCCGTTGCCGACTCGCCCGCCTTCTCGACGGCCACCTGCCACGAGCGGCGCCACGGCTTCGACGGCTCCGTGAGCCACCCAGCCAGCCACTCGTCACCGACCTGGTGCGTCGTCAGCTCGACCTGCGGGTGCCCGTCAGCGCGAAACCCGGCGACGGCCACGTACGCCCGCGACCGGTTGTACGACGTCGCCACCCCCGCGCACGTGCGCGAGTCACGCACGATCACCTCACCAGGCAGCGGAACCCCGTCGGGGCCAGTCGGGACCGCGCACGCCTCCCACTTCCCCGCGGGGAAGGGGCCTGCGATCAGCCCGTCCGACCACTGGCACAGCGACTCGGTGCGCATGACCCACTCCGGGTCGCTCGCCGCATAGGCCCGGAGTGTCGACTCCTGGACTGTGTAGCCAAGGGAGGGGTTGGACTGCGCCCAGCCCTCCCGATCCCAGACCGAGCAGTCCGGCGCCGCCGACCACTCAAACAGCCCGAGGCTGTCGTCGTCCTCGACCTCCTCATCGTCGGCCGGGTCGTTCTTGCAGATGCCGTCCGGGTCGCCGAGCGACCTGTGCGCCAGCTTCCGCAGGTGCCGCAGCACCACCGACGTCACGTCGCCCGCGTTCGACAGGCACACCACCAGCGCCGAGGCCTTGGCCGTCGTCGTCTTCGTGATCGCCGAGTACGCATCCCACGACTGGTGCTCCCGCAGCTCGTCGAGCAGCACCAGATCACCCGTCAGACCACGGCCGGCGCGCCGATTCGCCGCCTTCACCTTGTACCGGCGCCGCCCACGCAGCACCAAAGCCTTCTTGCCGTTCACCCGAACCACGTGCTGCACGAGCTCCGCCAGGTCCGGACGCACCGGCTGATCGTCGTCGTCGACCTCGGTAGCCAGGTCGACCGCCGTCTCCCAGACCTCCTCGGCGGTATCCAGATCCTGCGCGGTGCCCAGCACGGTCTTCACGCCCAGCACGTACAGCGCCCACAGCGCCAGCACGACCGAGATCGTCGACTTGCCGTTCTGGCGGGCCACCAGGATCACGACCGTCCGGAATCGCAGCCGGCCATCCTCGCGCAGCTCCAGCATGTGCGTCAACAGCCACTTCTGCCACGGGAACAACGTCATCCCAAGCGCCTGCTCGGCGAAGAAGATCACCGAGAATCCCAGCGTCGTCTCCGGCGTCAACTCGCGCAGCGGCGGAGTGAACACCCGCGGCGTCTCCGACCCCATGAGGCTCACGAGACGACCCTCAGCCCCTCAGGCATCATCGACTGCGCCTGCGCCAACGGCGACGCCGTTGGCCTCTCGGCCCGCGCCTCCCCCTTGACAGCCTTGCGAGCCGACGGGGTCATGCCCAGCGCCTCGGCGTACTTGAGGTAGGTCGGGATCGACACGTTGTCCAGCTTGCCGCCGAGCATCCCGAACTCGTCAGTCAGGTCGATCGACCGAGCCAGCCGCAGCATCACCGCCAC
>CAKZHP010000038.1 GCA_936924635.1 uncultured Propionibacteriaceae bacterium | reverse complement strand
GGGCCCCTGGCAGCCCGCCACCTTCGCCCGGGTGCTCGCCGACGTGCCCTGCACCGGGCTGGGCGCGCTCCGCCGCCGCCCGGACTCGCGCTGGCGCCACCGGCCCGAGGACCTGGACGAGCTGGTCCCGCTCCAGCGCGCGCTCCTGGCAGCGGCCATCGACGCCACGATGAGCGGCGGCGTCGTCGCGTACGCCACCTGCTCGCCCCACACGGCCGAGACGGAGGAGGTCGTGGAGGCGGTCACCGCCGACCGTGACGACGTGGAGGTGCTGGAGGCCTGGCGCTACCTCAGCGAGGTCGACGACATCGCCCGCGGCCCATACATCCAGCTCTGGCCCCACCGTCACTCCACCGACGCGATGTTCTGCGCCCTGCTCAGGAGACGGTGACGCTCAGCAGGCGGTGACCCGCCGGGTTCTGTCAGAGCCGCCCACTAGAGTCTCGGGCGTGACCATGCGCATCACACCGAGCATCCTGAATGCCGACTTCGCCGACCTGCGCGGCGAGATCGGCAAGATCCCCAGTGCCGACGGCATCCACGTCGACGTGATGGACAACCACTTCGTGCCGAACCTCACCATCGGCCTGCCGGTGGTGGAGGCGATCCGCAAGGTCACCACCCAGCTGCTCGACATCCACCTGATGATCGAAGACCCCGACCGCTGGGCGCCCGCGTTCGCCGAGGCCGGGGCGGAGTCGGTCACCTTCCACGCCGAGGCGGCATCGGCTCCCGTACGGCTGGCGCGCGAGCTGCGCAAGCAGGGTGCGCGCGCTGGCGTGGCACTGAACCCGGCCACGCCGATCGAGGCCGTCGCGGGGATGCTCGGCGAGGTCGACATGCTGCTCTGCATGACCGTCGAGCCGGGGTTCGGTGGCCAGAAGTTCCTCGACCTGGTGCTGCCCAAGATCAAGGCCGCCCGGAAGCTCGTCTCCGAGGCCGGATTGGAGGTGTGGATCCAGGTCGACGGCGGTGTCTCGGTCGAGACCATCGAGCGCTGCGCCGAGGCGGGGGCGGACACCTTCGTCGCCGGCTCGGCGGTGTACAAGGCGGACGACCCCGACGCCATGGTCGTGAAGCTGCGGGAGCTGGCGGAGGGGTGCGTGCACTGATGAGGTACGTCTCGACCCGCGGCACCGAGCCCGGCCTGCCGTTCTGCGACGTGCTGCTGGCGGGTCTGGCGCCCGACGGAGGCCTGTACGTGCCGGAGCACTACCCGAGCGTGGACGCCGCCACGCTCGACCAGTGGCGAGAGGTGCTCGACACCCAGGGCTACGCCGCTCTCGCGTACGAGGTGCTGCGGCTGTTCATCGACGACATCCCCGGGGATGACCTCCGACGCCTCTGCGCCAATGCCTACACGGCCGAGTCCTTCGGCGACCCGCAGATCGTGCCGGTCACCGAGCTGGGCGACGGGCTGCGCCTGGTTCACCTGTCGAACGGGCCCACCGCCGCGTTCAAGGACATGGCGATGCAGTTGCTGGGGGAGCTGTTCAGCTATGAGCTGAAGCGCCGCGGCGCGAGCATCACCATCCTGGGCGCCACCTCCGGCGACACCGGGTCCGCGGCCGAGCACGCGATGCTCGGCAAGCCCCAGGTGGCGGTGTTCATGCTCAGCCCCAAGGGGCGGATGTCGCCGTTCCAGCAGGCGCAGATGTTCTCCCTCGACGAGCCGAACATCGTGAACATCGCCGTCGATGGCTGGTTCGACGACTGCCAGGACCTGGTGAAGACCGTCTTCGCCGACGCCGAGTTCAAGGCGCGCTACTCCATCGGTGCGGTGAACTCCATCAACGTGGCGCGGCTGCTGGCGCAGGTCGTCTACTACGTGGCCGGATGGCTCCGCGCGAGCACCCAGGCGACCGACCAGGTCTCGTTCACCGTGCCCAGCGGCAACTTCGGCAACATCTGCGCCGGCCACATCGCCCGCCAGATGGGTGTCCCGATCCGCCGCCTGGTGCTGGCCACGAACGAGAACAACGTGCTGCACGAGTTCTTCGAGACCGGGGTCTACCGGGTGCGGGGGAGCGCGGAGACCTACGAGACCTCCAGCCCGTCGATGGACATCTCGAAGGCCTCCAACTTCGAGCGGTTCGTCTTCGACCTGCTCGGCCGTGACAGCGAGCGCACCCGGGAGCTGTTCGCCGACGAGCTGGTCCGCCAGGGATCGTTCGACCTCTCCGGTGCCCCCGAGTTCGCCCATCAGGGCGAGCGGTTCGGGTTTGCCTCGGGCACCTCGACGCATGCCGACCGGGTGGCGACGATCCGGCGCGTCCACGACACGTACGGGGTCGTGGTCGACCCCCACACCGCCGACGGGGTCAAGGTGGCCGCCGAGCAGGTGGGTGCGGAGCCGATGCTGGTGCTGGAGACCGCGCTGCCGGTGAAGTTCTCCGCCACCATCGTGGAGGCGCTGGGCACCGAGCCCGATCGCCCGGAGCGGTTCGTCGGGATCGAGGACCTCCCCAAGCACGTGGTCGACCTCGACGGCGGCATCAGCGAGCTGAAGCACCTGATCGCCACGCACCGGGCCTAGCGTCCGGGCGGCTCGGGGCGTGGGCGTCGCGCAACGGCCCCCGCGGCCGGACCTGTCGGCCTCACGCCGGCCGGCCAGGCGCCCCGCACGACCGGTGTCCGGGGCATCGGGGGCTGGGGCCTCTCGCAGGCTGCGTCCCCACCGGGGACCGTCTCGGGTCAGGGCTCCCGGTACGGCTCGGCGGGCTCGACCATGCCGCGCTGCTCCCCGGGGTGGCGCCGCAGCACGATGCGTTGCGCCACCTTGTCGACCAGATAGCCCACGGCCGCGGAGACGGTGGCCGCGCCGAGCAGCGCGAGCACCGGGTGGTGGCGGAACCAGTGCCCGGCCACCCACCCGGAGCCCACGATGTACGTGCACCACACGGCCGCCGTGACCCCGCTCAGCAGCAGGAACCTCGACCACCGGACCCCCGCCATCCCGGCGGTGATGTTCACCGCCACCCGGAACACGGGCAGGAACCGGGCGATCACGATGATCACCGCGCCTCGCTCGGCGAAGCGGGTGTGCGCCCAGTGCAGCGCCTTGCTGATCCGGGGGGCCTTCAGCAGGCGCGACGCACGCAGCCAGCGGTTGTGGCCGACGAGGAAGGCCAGGTTGTCGCCGATCCAGGCGCCGGCCCACGCGGTCAGGAAGAGCACCCACAGCAGCTCGGGGTGGGCGCTGCGCACCATCGCGGCGAACGCGACCGTGGTGGTCTCCGACGGCACCAGGGGGACCAGGCCGTCGGCCACGATCAGCAGCAGCAGCACGACGTACGCCCAGGGGTCGGCCGAGGTGCGCAGCACCATCTCGACCACGTCGTCCATGCCGCCCCCTCTCCGGCTCGCCAGGGTAGCGGTCGCCGTGCCACGGCGACGCCTGTGGTTGGCTGTCCGGCGTGACTGATCTGGTGGTGATGGCAGCGGGCATGGGGTCCCGGTTCGGCGGGATCAAGCAGCTGGCCCAGATCGGGCCCTCGGGCGAGACGGTCATGGACTACGCCGTCCACGACGCTGTACGCGCCGGGCTGTCACGCGTGGTGTTCGTCATCCGCCGGGACCTGGAGCGCGACTTCCGCGAGGTCGTCGGCGCTCGCTACGAGGGCTGGGTCGACGTCGCGTACGCCTTCCAGGAGCTGGACGACCTCCCCGCCGGCCGTCGGCCGCCGCAGGGGCGTACGAAGCCGTGGGGCACCGGCCAGGCGGTGTGGGCCGCGCGCCACGTCGTCAGCGACCCCTTCGTGGTCATCAACGCCGACGACTTCTACGGGCGGTCGGCCTTCGAGCAGGTGGCCGGTTTCCTCGCCGGCGGCGGGCCCAGGGAGTACGCCCTGGTGGCGTATCGGCTGGCGAACACCCTGTCCGAGAACGGGTCCGTATCCCGCGGCGTCTGCGAGGTCGGCGACTCCGGGCGGCTGGTGTCGGTGACCGAGCACACCAGCCTGACCCCGTCCGGCGACGCGGTGGTCGACGCCTCGGGTGCCCGGTTCACGGGCGAGGAGCCGGTGAGCATGAACTTCTGGGGGCTGCGGCCCGACGTGTTCGGCGCGCTCGAGGAGCGGTTCGCGACCTTCCTGGACACCCGCGGCGGCGAGCCCTCCGCCGAGCTGTACCTGCCGGCCGTGGTCGACGCCATGGTGTCGGCGGGCGAGGCGACGGTGCAGGTGCTGCGGTCCGACGACCACTGGTTCGGCGTCACCTACAGCGGCGACGCCCCCAGGGTCGCGGCGAGGGTCCAGGAGCTGGTCGACTCCGGCGCGTACCCGGGCGACCTGCGCGCGGGCCGCTAGACCTCAGTCCTCGCCCTGGCGCCGCAGGTAGCGCTGGAACTCCGCGGCGATCGCGTCGCCCGACGGCTCGACCTGGCGGGCGTCGTTCGCCTCCTCCAGGGTGGAGATGTACTCGGCCACGTCAGGGTCGTCGTCAGCGAGCTCGTCGACGTTCTTCTCCCACAGCTCGGCCCGCGCCGGGAGGTCGCCCAGGTCGATCGGGCCCTGCACCAGGTCCTCGAGGCGCGACAGCAGGGCGAGGGTGGCCTTGGGGTTGGGCGGGCTGGCCACGTAGTGCGAGCAGGACGCCCACACGCTGACGACCGGCATGCCGGCGACGTGGCAGGCCTGGGTCATCACCCCCTGGATGCCGGTCGGCCCCTCGTACGTCGGGGCCTCCGCGTCGTACTGCTCCCGCAACGCCTGATCCGAGCTGGACAGCATCACCGGCACCGGCCGCGTGTGCGGGTTCTCGCTCAGCATCGCGCCCAGCACGATGACCAGCTCGGTCTCCACGAGCAGCAGCGGCGCCACCAGGGCAGCCGCGAACGCAGGCCAGCGGAAGTTGGGCTCGGGCCCCCGGACGACGACGAGGTCGCGCTGCGGGAGGTGGCAGACCAGGATCTCGGTGCTGGGCCAGGAGATCGACCGGTCGCCATCCTCGTTCATGGCGATGAGCGGCCGGCTGGCCTGGAAGTCGTAGTAGTCGCTGGGGTCCAGCGCCAGCACGACCTCGCTGTCATAGGTGGTGACCAGGTGGTCGACCGCGTCCGACGCGGCCTGGGCGGCATCGCTCCAGCCCCCGAACGCCATCACGACGTACGGGTTGCGGAGGTTGCGCAGATCGGCCTCAGGCATGGGGGACACGCTACCGGGTGCTCCCGAGAAACCCAGTGCGGCTCCGCGGACCCACGCAGGTCGCCGGTCCCGGAGCCATCACCTACCCTGACGCGGTGATGAGGAGACGGATCGTGCTGGCTGGCCTGCTGGGCTCCGCCTCCTGCGCGTCGCCGGGCACGGGGCAGCAGCCGGACCCGGGCTCCTCGTCGGCAGCGTCCGGCACCTCGTTGAGCGCCGCTACCGCGATCAGCGCCCCGGCGAGCCGCACGCCGTCGGAGAGCGCCGCCGCGCCGCCCGCGCCGTCCTCGTCGGCGCCGGCTGAGCCCCCAGCAGAATGAGCAGGTGCGCCTCGCCCTCACCGCCTCCGACGCCGACGCGCTGGCCGCGGTCCGCTCGGCCATCGTCGGGGGACGCGGTGCGAGCATGACCGCGGTGCTGCGGGCCTGCGGCGACACCACGCCCACCGGCTGGCTAGGGCGAAGGGTGTCGGGCAGGGTGTCCGCCGGAGACCGACACCGCCGCGTCAACCGGCCTCCCGGATGAGACGTCTCAGGCCTGAGCAGAAAGGACGACCCATGACGATGAGCAGACGCGGTGCGATGCGTGCCGCCGCTCTGGCAGGCCTCGGCGGCCTCACCGGGTGCGGGCCCGTCCAGCACCGCGTCGGGACGCTGGTCGGGCACTGGAGCCAGTCGGAGGCGCAGGGCCGCCCGAACGACTACGCAGGGCCGCCGGTCCTGGTCACCGATCCGGCGGGCTGGCAGACGGCGGCGTCCCGCCTGCCCGAACGGCTGGCCGCCGACCCGGCGCTGGCGGGCAACGCGTTCGAGACCTCGGTCCTGGTCGTGGGCAGCTATCCACGGTGCCGGGAGCAGTCGCGGGTGCTCGACGAGGGCGGAGGACGCCTCGTCTTCGAGGTCCACAACCCCGAGCCGAACGTCAGCTGCGTCTGGTCACCGCTACAGATCGACGTCTGGAGGGTCGACCTGAGCTCGCTCGCAGCACGACCCACGAGCGTCAGCCGCCGGCCCTGACGCGACGCCCCGGTGATCGGGCACGACGAGGCCGGGGCGTCATGGACGCCCCGGCCTGGTCTGCGGGTCAGCTCCTGCCCGACGCCCCGTCAGCGTGGAAGACCGGGGTCGCGGAGCGCGTCTCGGCCTGGGCCACGGCGGGAGCCGGCAGTGCCGGCTTCTCCGGGCGTGCGTCAGCGCCGTCGGCGTCACCCGATCCGTCACGCCGGGCGGTGCCCAGCGCCGACCGTGGCGTCGCCTGGGGAGCCGGCTGACCGAGCCTGACAGCCAGCTCAGTGGCACCCTCCGCGTCGACCACCACCCGGTGCGCGACGGGGGCGTACCCCGCGGTCGTCACCGTGTACGACCCGGCGGGCAGGTCCTCCAGCCGGTACCGGCCGTCCTCCTGGCTGACCGTCGTGGCCACCACCTGGCCGTCGTCGTCCAGGACGGTGACGGTCGCCTCCTCCACCGGGGCCCCGGTGCGAGCTGCCGTGACGACGCCCTGGACACGGCCACCCACGGGCACGTGGACGTCCAGCTCGACGACACCGTCGTCCGGCACCTCGAGGCTGCGGGCGACCGGTCGTCGGGTCGCTCCCTGCGCCGTGACCACGTAGGAACCCGGGGTCAGCTGCGTGAAGTGGTACGAGCCGTCGTCGGCGGTCCGCACCGTCCCCGCGACGCTGCCGTCGGGGTCCACGAGGGTGACCACGGCGCTCGCCAGACCCTCGGGAGCCGACGTCCCGGCGGCCTGCCGCAGCACCCGCCCCTTGATCGAGGAGCGACCCGCCAGGGTGACGTCGCGCTGCACGGGGTGGTCGCCAACGCTCACCATCGTGGCCGAGGGGCTGAGCCCCTCCGACCCCGCGATCACGAGGTACGAGCCGCCCTTGGCCAGCGGCACCCGGTAGGTCCCGTCGGCGTCGGTCGCCGTACGCGCCACCTGGTTGCCGGCGGCGTCGGTGACGGTCACCTGCACCCCGGGCAGGGTGCGCCCGTGGTGCTTCACGGTGCCGGAGAGGGCCAGCGACCCGTCGTCGGCGAGGGACCGGTCGGTTGCCAGGGCGGACCCGGTCTCGTGGTCGCTGGGCGCGTTCCACCGCTGCGTCGAGCCCTCCGCCCCGGCCGAGACCTCGGCGCCGGTGTCGGCATCGCCCGCAGGCGAGGGAGCACCCGCACCCGGGCCGCCGCCCGCGACGCTGCCGAGGGTGGTCTCCTCGAGGAAGAACGAGACCAGCAGGCCGACGAACGCGAACGGGGCGGCCCACAGGAACAGCTCGGCGATGCTGGTGCCGTACGCGGTCTGGATGATGTTGCGCAGCGGCTCAGGGATCTCGGCGAGCTTGGGGATGCCCGTCCCGAGGTACGCCCGGGGGTCGATGCGCGCCGCCACCAGCTCGGCCTGCCGGTCGATGACGCCCTGCTCCAGGTGGTCCTTGATGGCGTTGGAGAGCACCGCGCCCAGCGCCGAGACGCCGATGGCGCCACCGAGGGAGCGCGTGAACGCGACGAACGAGCTGGCGGCGCCCAGGTCGCGCGGCTCCACCACGTTCTGCACGGCGAGCACCAGGTTCTGCATCATGGCACCGACGCCCAGACCGATGAGGAACATGTAGAGCGACACCAGCCAGTACTCCGTGTCCCACTCCACGGTGCTCATCAGCGCCAGGCCGGCGGTGAGGAAGACGCCGCCCATGATCACGTACGCCTTCCACCGGCCGGTGCGGGTGATGAGGCGGCCGATCACGATCGACGAGAGCAGCAGGCCGCCGACCATCGGCAGCGTGCGCAGGCCCGCCTCGGTGGGGGAGTCGCCCCGGGCGAGCTGGAAGTACTGGCTCAGGAAGATCGTGGCCCCGAACATGGCGACTCCGACGAACATGCTGGCCAGCGAGGAGAGCGCCACGGTGCGGTTGCGGAAGAACCGCAGCGGGATGATCGGCTCCGGAGCCTGCGCCTCGGCGAGCAGGGCCAGCGCGAGCAGCGCCACGCCGCCAGACGTCATCAGGGCCGTCTGCCACGACCACCACTCGAACTCGTGCCCGGCCATGGAGACCCAGATCAGCAGCGAGGACACGCCCGCGGCGATCAGCGCCGCACCCAGGTAGTCGATGTGGACCTTGCGCTTCATCACGGGCAGGTGCAGCGTCGCCTGCAGCACGAAGAAGGCGAGCACCGCGAACGGCACGCCCACGTAGAAGCACCAGTGCCACGAGAGGTGCTCGGTGAGGGCGCCGCCGATCAGCGGGCCGCCGACGGTGCCGAGCGCCATCACGCCGCCGAGGTAGCCGGAGTACCGGCCCCGCTCGCGCGGCGCGATCATGGTCGCCATCACCACCTGCGCCAGGGCGGTCAGGCCGCCGGCGCCGATGCCCTGGAACACGCGCATCGTGATCAGCGTGGCCATGTTCTGCGAGAGGCCGGCGACGGCGGAGGAGGCGACGAACACCACGATCGCGACCTGGATCAGCGCCTTCTTCGAGAACAGGTCGGCGAGCTTGCCCCAGATCGGGGTCGCGATGGTGGTGGCCAGCAGGGTCGACGTGACGACCCAGGTATAGCCGGACTCCGTGCCGCCCAGGTCGGAGACGATCGTGGGCAGGGCGTTGGAGACGACGGTGGAGGAGATGATGGCGACGAACATCGCCAGCAGGATGCCGGTGAGGGCCTCCATGATCTGGCGGTGGGTCATCTGCTCGCCGGGCACGGCTGCTGCGTCGGGCAGCGCGCGAGCAGGCGGGACGGTCGGGCCCATGTGGTGTTCCTTCCGAGGCTGTCGGCGAGCCGACGTGGTCACCGACAGCACCGTCGGAGGTTCGAGCCCTCAGCGTACACCGGATCGGAGGAAGATCCTCCGCTTAGGGGGTGGGGGTGAGGCATGATGGGGGGCATGCCCCCCGAGCCACGGCTGCGAGCCGACGCCCAGAAGAACCGTGAGCTGCTCGTCAGAGCCGCCATCGAGGTCTTCACGGTCGACGGCTTCGACGCACCGCTGGAGGACGTGGCCCGCGCCGCGGGGGTGGGCATCGGCACGCTCTACCGGCGTTTCCCCGACCGTACGGCGCTCATCGTCGGCGTGGTGAGGGAGAGCCTCACCACGCTGGTGGCCGAGGTGGGCGCGGCGATCCGTGAGCAGCCCGACTCCTGGTCGGTGCTCACCCATGCGCTGCCGCGGCCAGGGGAGTTCTCGGTGTCGATGCGGTCGATCCTCTCCCTGCCCCAGAGCGTGCGGGTGGCGGTGGGCAGGGACCCGAACATCGTGGGCCTGCGCCGTCAGCTGAGCGACCAGATCGAGGGCGTGGTGACCCGGGCCCAGGCGGAGGGGTCGTTGCGGCCAGACATCGGCTCAGGCGACGTGCTGCGGCTCTTCGGCCTGCTCACGCTCGCGAAGCGGCGTACGCCCGAGGAGGTGGCGGCTGCCGACCGGATCCGCCTGATCGTGCTGGACGGGCTCCGTTCCGGGGCCACCAGCGAGCTCCCCGGCACCGCCGCCAGTGCCGAGGAGATCGTGCGTCGCTGACCTAGGCGACGATCAGCGGCCGCAGGGTGCGGTAGGAGATCTCCAGCCCGGTGAGCACCTTCTCGGGGGTGCCTCCCCACAGCGGGTCCTCGTGCTCGACCGAAAGCACGCCGTCGAATCCGGCCTCGTACAGGCGGTCGACGACCCGCGTCCAGTCCACGTCGCCGAGACCGGGCACGCGGTACCGCCACCAGCCCATGTCCCACGGGTTCGACTTGTAGACGGTCCCGAAGAAGCCGCAGCGGTTGCGGGCCCGGGTGTCGAGCTGCACGTCCTTCGCCTGCGCGTGGAGGATCTTGTCGGCGTAGGGGAGGATCGTCTCCACCGGGTCGATGCCGATCCAGGTCAGGTGCGACGGGTCCCAGTTGAGGTAGAACCCGAGGTCGAACATCCACTCCCACAGCTCGGGGGAGTAGGCGAGGTTGCCGGGGTAGCCGTCGGGGTGCCAGCCCTCCATCACGCAGTTCTCGACGACGATCTTCACGTCGCGCTCGCCGGCGTACTCGACGAGCTCGGGCAGGATCTGCTCGCCCTTGCGCAGGTTGTCCGCGACCGACAGGCTCGGGTCGCGGCCGATGAAGGTGCCGACCGTGGGCACGCCGAGCGCCTGGGCGGCGTCGATGACCGACCTGAGGTGGGTCCGGATCTCCTCGCGACGCGCCTCGTCGGGGTGGAGGTTGTTCTCGTAGTAGGCGAGCGACTGGCAGGCGAGCCCGTGCTGGTCCAGGAGGGCGCGGGTGCGCTCGGTCTCGCCCTGGTCCCAGGACGCGACCGGCAGGTGCGAGGCCTCGAAGTCACGGCCGCCCGTGCTGGGCCAGACAGCGATCTCCAGGGCCTCGTACCCCGTCTTCTCGGCCCAGGCCGCGATGTCGGCGAGAGACCAGGTGGGCAGGCAGGCGGTGAGGAATCCGAGCTTCATGCGATCTCCGTCCATGCTCGCGAGGCTGCCGAGCGCAGCACCGCGTCGATGAGGTGTGCCGACCGGGCCCCGTCGGCGAAGGTGGGCAGCCCGTCGCGGACCTCGCCGCGCACGGCGGCGTACGTGTCGGCGACGAAGCTCTCGAAGCACTGCGCGTACCCCTGCGCGTGCCCGGCGGGCAGGGAGGAGAGGCGCCGGGCGTCGGGGGAGCCCTGGCTGCCGTCGCGCACCAGCACGGTCGACGAGGCCTCGCCGCCCAGCCAGACCGACTCGGGGTTCTCCTGGTCGAACACCGCGCACTGTCGCTCGCCGTCGATCTCGAACCAGAGCCGGTTCTTGCGCCCGGCGCTGACCTGGGAGATGACGACCGAGCCGGGCACGCCGTCCGCGGTGCGGAGCAGGACGGTGGCGGCGTCCTCGGTGGTGACTGGGGCGGTGTCCCCGCCGTTGGCGCCGCCGAAGCTGGCGCCGGAGGAGACCGGCCGCTCCCCGTACACCGTGCGCAGGTCGGCGACCAGCTCGGTGAACCGTCGCCCGGTGACGAACTCCACCAGGTCGCACCAGTGGGAGCCGATGTCGGCGAAGGCGCGCGAGGGCCCGCCGTCGGCCTCGAACACGCGCCAGCTGGAGGCGGCGGGGTCGAGCAGCCAGTCCTGCAGGTACGAGCCGTGCACGAGGTGCACCGTGCCCAGCTCTCCCGCGGCGACCCGGGCCCGGATCTCGCGGACCAGCGGGTGGAACCGATAGACGAAGGGCACCGTGGCCACCAGCCCAGCCGTCTCGGCGAGGGTGGCGAGGGCCTCCGCGTCCTCGACCGAGGTGGCGAGCGGCTTCTCGCACACGACGTGGCAGCCGGCCTCCAGGGCAGCACGCGCGTACGCCACGTGGGTGGCGTTCGGCGTGCAGACGTGCACCACGTCGGGGCGGTCGGCGAGGAGCTCCTCGATCGAACCGGCGGCGGTCTCCACCCCCCAGTCGCGGGCGATCTCGGCCGACCGCTCCGGCGAGGAGCCGAGCACGACGCTGACCTGGGCGCCGGCCAGAAGGGCGGCACGGCGATGCACGGCGGCGATCATGCCGCCACCGACGATCGCGACGCGGAGGGGGGTCATGCGCCGACCTGCTCCTGCGGCACCAGCGGCATCGGCTCGGGCCGCTGGCAGGTGGTGGTGGTCTCCAGCGCCTGCCCGGCCGCCGCGGCCGCCTCGATCGTGGTCAGCACGTCGAGCACGTGCAGGGCGAGCTCGCTGGAGGCACGGTGCGGACGGCCCTCGGCCAGCGCGCCTGCCATGTCGGCGATCCCGGTGCCGCGCTCGGAGTCCTCGGCGCCGGCACTGACCGCGACCGGTTGCCAGTCTCCGCCCGTGGCGAGGTGGCGCACCACCTCGCCGCCGAAGGTGTTGGGGTCGGGGACGTTGATCGTGCCGTCGACCCCGTACACCTCGATGCGCGGCAGCCGCGAGCCACCGGCCACGTCGAAGCTCGCGACCAGCGTCGACAGCACGCCGCCCTCGTGCTCCAGGGTCGCCGAGACGTGGGTGGGCACGGCCACGTCGAAGCTGCCGCCCTCGTTTGGGCCGCCCGTGCTGGTGCGGGTGGGCCGCAGGCTGGACGCCAGAGCCGAGACCCGGCGTACGGGCCCAAGCAGCGTCACCAGCGAGGTGACGTAGTAGGGGCCCATGTCGAGCAGCGGCCCGCCGCCCGGCTGGTAGAAGAAGGCGGGTGTGGCGTGGAAGTTGTCCGGGCCGCCGCCGGCGAAGAACGCCGACGCGGCGAGCACCCGCCCGATGCCACCCTCGTCGACGACCGCCCGGGCGGTCTGGATGCCGGTGCCGAGCACCGTGTCGGGGGCGACGCCCAGCCGGAGGCCGGCGGCCTGCGCGGCGGCCACGAGCTCCTTGCCCTCCTCCAGGGTCGTGGCCAGCGGCTTCTCGACGTACACGTGCTTGCCGGCCGCCAGTGCCGCCAGCGTGGTCTCGTAGTGCACGGCCGGGATGGTGAGGTTCAGCACCAGGTCGACGTCTGGGTCGGCCAGCAGGCCCTCGGGCGTCACGGCGCGGGCACCGGGCAGGTCGGCGGCGACCTTCTCGGCGCGCTCCGGCAGCAGGTCGGAGACGGCCACGACCTCGACGTGAGGCAGCCGGGCGATGGTCTTGAGGTACTTGCCCAGGATCATCCCGCACCCCAGGACCCCCACGCGCAGCGTGCTCATGCCTCGCTCCAGGAGGAGAGGCCGGCCTCGACCAGCAGCGCGGCGTTGCCGCCGAGCAGGGCGTACGTGTCGCCGGCGGTCTGGTCGACCTCCATCACGTGCCACCGGGCGGGGGAGGCGGCGATGGCGCCCCGCACGTCGACGACACCGGTGCCGAACGGGGTCTGGTCCTCGCCCTGCCGCGCCGGGCCGTCCTTGAGGTGCAGCGCGCCGACCCGGTCACCGAGACGGGTCAGCAGCGCCGACGGGTCCTCGCCGCCGGCCTTGGCCCAGTACACGTCCAGCTGCAGCACGACGTCAGCCCCGAGCTGGGAGGCGAGCGCGTCGTACGCGGTCCCGTCGCCGAGCGGCGGGAACTCCATCCAGTGGTTGTGGTAGCCGACGGCGATCCCGCGCTCGGCGCCGTTGGCGGCGGCCTCGGTCAGTCTCGCCGCCATCTCGGTCACCTTCGCCGGGTCGTCGAAGAGGTCCCACTCCAGACCCAGGCTGATGGGGGTCGGCACCACGAGGGTGTCGACGCCGAGGGCCTGCGCCGCGTCCAGCACGCGCTCGGACGCCTCTCCGAGCGGGGCGTCGCCGTGCGTCCACCGGGCCGTGAGGCCGGCGGCGTCCAGGTCACGCCGCCATGCCTCCGCGGCCGCCACCGGGTCGTCGCCCGCGCCGATCTGCCAGGGCTCCACGACGGTGAAGCCGAGCTCCCTGACCCTGGCCAGGGCCCGCGGCCGGTCGGCCGCGATGTCCTCGCGCAACGAGTAGAGCTGGACGGACAGGGTGCCTGTCATGCGGGTTCTCCTTGACGCCGGGCGTCGTGGTCGGTGGTGGTCTTCTTCGACATCGACCCTAGTGGCGTCGCGTCGGGAGGTCATGCATTTCGGAATGCGGTTTCAGGTGCGGTTCCCCCGACCGTCGCGCCCAGGGGTGAGGACGGCTGGCGATGTCACGCGGCCACCGGGCTGTGGGCGTACAGGGACGGCGGCGTCAGGCCGCGAAGACGAGCCTCCGGTAGGCTCGAGTGACACACACCAGGAGGTTGGATGAGCGGCGGACTTGCTGCCCTTCTCGACGACATCGCCGCGCTCGCGAAGCTGGCGGCGGCATCGGTCGACGACGTGGGCGCCGCCGCTGCGCGCGCCAGTGCCAAGGCCGCCGGCGTCGTCGTGGACGACACCGCGGTGACCCCCCGGTACGTGCAGGGCCTGGCCGCCAAGCGTGAGCTCCCGATCATCAAGAGCATCGCCAGGGGATCCCTGGTCAACAAGATGATCATCATCGTGTTCGCGATGCTGCTCAGCCAGTTCGCCCCCTGGTTGCTCACGCCGATCCTCATGTGCGGCGGCATCTACCTCTCCTTCGAGGGTGCGGAGAAGCTCTACGAGCACTTCTTCCACCGCGAGGCCGAGGTCGAGCAGGAGTCACGCGCGACGGTCGTCAGCCCCGAGCAGGAGAAGAAGATCGTCTCCGGTGCCGTGCGCACCGACTTCATCCTCTCGGCCGAGATCATGGTGATCTCCCTCAACGAGGTCGCTGACGAGGGCTTCGTCAGCCGTCTCGTCATCCTGCTGGTCGTGGCGGTCCTGATCACCGTGCTCGTGTACGGCTCGGTCGCCCTGATCGTGAAGATGGACGACATCGGTCTCCATCTGATCGAGCACGGCACGCCCGCGCGGCAGCGTCTCGGCAAGACGCTGGTCACGGCGATGCCGAAGGTGATGTCGGTGCTCTCCGTGGTGGGCGTGGCGGCCATGCTGTGGGTCGGCGGTCACATCCTGCTGGTCGGTGCGGACGAGCTCGGCCTGCACGCCCCGTACGCGTTCGTGCACCACCTGGAGGAGGTCGTGCACCACGCCGTCCCGGTGGTCGGCGGGGTTCTCGGCTGGCTCGTGAACACGTTCTTCTCCGCCGTGATCGGCCTGGTCGTCGGCGCGGTCGTGGTCGCGATCATGCACCTCGTCCCTCGCAAGAAGGGTCACGACGGCCACGGAGACGACGCCTCCCACGTGGCGGACGCAGCGCCCGCCCCGGTCGCGGCGACGGGCACCGGCACGGCCGGGGCCGGCCGTCCCGC
>CAKZHP010000037.1 GCA_936924635.1 uncultured Propionibacteriaceae bacterium | reverse complement strand
CCTTCCGATCTGCCAGCACGCGCTCCAGGCGCTCGACGGCGGCCGCGTCCTGGCCCGCGGCGAGATCCAGCACCGCGAGCCGGGTCAGCGCGGCCGGCGCCCAGTGCCCGTCCCAGGCGGCGCGTGCCAGCCACTCCCGGGCCTCGTCGGGGCGGTCGAGCCGCAGCAGCACCAGCCCGAGCAGGTGGTGCGCCTCGCCGTCGCGGGGGTTCAGGTTGAGGCTTCGCTCCCTGGCCAGGCCGGCGCGCAGGAACGTCTCCGCCTCCTCGTAGGCACCCGCGCGGTAGCGCCGCTCGCCCATCGCGCGGTTGCAGCGCGCATCACCCGGGTCGCGGCGCAGCGCCTCTCCCCACCAGTCCTCGGGGGAGCGGGTGGCGTGGCGGTACTGCTCCAGGTGCGTCCCGATCACGTACAGCTCGTCGGCGCTCGCCACGTCTGCCGGCGGGGGCGGCTCGTGCGCCGGTGGCGGCACCTCCGCCTCGCCGGCCTCGGCCGGAGCGAGCCGCAGCAGCGGGGAGCCGTCCGCGGCACGCACGGTCAGGGTCAACCCCTCGGCCTCGACATCGGCCGTTGTCAGCAGCGGGGTGGCGGGGTCCAGGTCGGCGGTCGTCGACCACACCGTCTCGCCGTTGCGAGCCAGCTCCACCAGCGCGCCCGCCTGCGGCGAGGTCACGGCCACCGCGACCCGTACGCCCTCGCTCGAGCCCTCCATCCGGGCCGCCGCGTCCAGCGTGGCCGCTTGAGCGGGCCCGATCCCGCCGATCGGGTACCAGACCTGGCTGAAGGTGCGGGTCTCCCCGGGCGCGAGCCAGGTGAAGTCGGGCTGGTTGTTCGTGTAGACGCCGGCCATGAGCTCGACGTACGGCGCTCCCGAGTCGCTGAGGTTGCGGTCCCAGGCGCGCCCGAACGGCTCGGTGCCCCACGTCCACTGCTTCTTGCCGGGCGACACGTGCCGGTCGGCCCAGTGCACGAAGCCGGCGCCGGCCCGGTGGTCGTACCCGCCGAAGAACTCCCCGGCCGTCTCGAGCACCATGTAGGAGGTCGGCACGCGGATGTTGCGGTACCAGTCGAGCCGGTCGGCGTCGGGGTGCTCCGCGTCGACGCGCGCCGGGTAGTCGACGCCGTAGTACGGCCCCGACGCGGCCGGGAAGGACACGGTCGCCCGGTTGGCGTGGTCGGCGACGTAGTGCACGTCAGGCGGGAAGAACGACTGGTACTCCTCGTGCACCTCGGCCGCCACGTTCGCCCACCACAGGAACGTCTGCGGCAGCTCGGTGCGGTTGTGCAGGCGTACGACGAGCTCGACCACCGCCTTGTCGGGATGCAGCCGCACCCCGTGCATGCCCTTCATGCGCAGCAGCGGGTCGTGGTCGGAGCACCACAGCGTGACCGCTCCGGTGGCCTCGTCGTGCTCGATGGTCGTGGTCACCGGCAGGTATGTCGCCGGGCGGTGGTGCTGCGGCCAGTTCAGCTCCACGCCGCCCGACACCCAGGGGCCGGCGAGCCCCACCAGGGCGGGCTTGATGACGTCGTTGCGGTAGAAGAAGTCGTAGTCGCGCACCTTGTCGCGCCCCACATGGATGCGCCCGCCCAGCTCGGGCAGCACCATGAGCCGGACCCACTCGTTCTCCAGGTGCACCGCGTCCCAGGCCACGTCGACCGGTTCCTCGGCGATGCGCTCGGTCATCGGGAGCGGGTACACCTTGCCCGAGGACCCCTGGTAGACGCGCGCCTCCAGGAACGCCGGGTACGCCGACGGCTCGTCCGGCACGTACGTGGGGATGGTCACGGCCTCGTGCCAGGCCTTCACCCGCGCGTCGGCCAGCTCGGGCGGCGCGTCGGGCAGGTCCAGCGGGGTGACGCCTGGCGAGGACATGGGCACGACCGTAGACGCTCTGCTCGGGGCGTGTCGGGAGATGACACGGCGGGGCCGGATGCTGCGAGACTCGGCCGTCATGGAGGGTCAGACCAGGTCCAGGCGGCGTGCCCTCGACATCGCGGTGGCAGGGCTGACGGCACCGAAGGGGCCGGTCTGTGGCTGCAGCACCTGGGTCAGCAGGTGCTAGACCGCCTCAACGAGCTCAAGGAGCGCTCCACCGTGGTGTCGGAGATCCGCGCCGAGAACCGGTCGGGACACGTGGTGATGGACTTCGGGTACGCCGACGTCCCCGGCTCCGTGCCCGCCCTGGGGCGTGCACCGCGGCACGCTCCACCAGCTGCTGCCGACCGGCCTGGACAAGGCCTCCATCTTCTGGTCGATGCGCCACCCTCACGACCAGGAGGTGGACCTCGACCGCTGGCGTGAGGAGGCAGTCGCCCTGGTGCCGAGCCTGGAACCGCTGGTACGCCGGGTGGAACGCCTGCTGCCCACGTCCTACCGCGACGTGGTCGTACGCCGACCGTGGCGCGCGACCCAGAGCGGCGGCGCGGTGCTGGTCGGCGACGCCGCCCACGCCATGAGCCCCCAGCTCGGCACGGGCGCCTCCCTCGCCCTCAGTGACGCCTGGTCGGTCCACCAGGCCCTGGACCGGTCACCGGACGTGCCGACGGCGCTGGCCGCCTACGCCCAGGAACGGCGCCGTCACGTCCGCTGGTACCAGTGGTGGAGCCGGCTCACGGTGCCCGCCTTCCAGTCGCGGCTGACCCCGCTGGCCTGGCCGCGCGACCTGATCGCCGAGCCGCTCGCCCGGATCCCGTGGGTGCGCCGTCAGCTGGTCACCACGCTGATGGGCGACCGGACGTCGTTGACCGACCGGTACCGCCTGGCGGGCCACGCCTGACGCGGTCGCGGCCGGACGGCACCCGGCACCTACGATGATCCCCATGCCTCACCCGCGCCTCGTCAGTCGCGCCCGCGGGTGGGCCGTGCAGCTCGCGCTCGTCGCGGCGGTGACCACCCTGGTCTGCTCCCAGTCCTGGTTCTACGCCGACGACTGGGTGATGGCCTCCCTGCTGCCCCGCCTCGAGACCCGCGAGCTGCTCCTGAGGTCGTACTTCGGGCACCTGATGCCCGGGTTCGCCGTCGCCCAGCGGGCGTTCTGGACCACCGCCGGCAGCAGCTGGGCGACCGCCACCCTGATCACGGTGCTGATCCTCGTGGCGGCATCGGTGGCCAGCAGGCGGCTCGTCGAGGCGACCGTGGACCGGGCCGGTCCCTGGGGATTCGTGGCCGGCCTCACCGTGCCGCTCTCCTTGTCCTTCCTGCTGTGCGCCCCTTGGTGGTCGGCGACGATGCAACCGCTGGTCCCGGCGGTGGCGGGGATCGCGGTCGTCGGAGCCTGTACGCGCTACTACCGCACGGGCCGCCGGCGGCACCTGGTGGCTCTCGCGCTGGTGGACGCCCTGGCCATGTCCTTCTTCGAGAAGTCGGCCATCTACAGCGCCTTCGCCGGTCTGTGGTGCGTGCTCGTGGTCCGGTCTGGCGGCCCCAGGGCGGTGCTGACGCAGGTGCTGCGACGCTGGCCGGCGTGGCTGGTGCTCGCGGCGGTCGACCTCCCGTTCCTCCTCGTCTACCTCGCCGGTGACTACGGTGACGGCTTCCTGCCGACCACGCCTGGCCTGACGTCACGGTTCGTCGCCCGGTCGATCGGGCTGGGGGTCGTGCCCGCCGTCTTCGGCATCGACCTGCTGCGGGTGCCCGGCCCGGTGGTCGTCCCTCTCGCTGTCCTCGCCGCGGCACTCCTCCTCGGCATCTGGGTGGTGCTGATCCGGCGCCACCGCGGCAACCTCGCCGTCCTGGTGTTCTGGCTGCTGTGCCTCGTGATCGCCGAGCTGCCGCTGGCGATCGGGAGGTCCGGCCTCTCCGGCCCCGATGCAGGCCGGCTGCTGCGCTACCAGCTCGACGCGGGAGCGCTGGCGCTGCTCACGCTCACCGTCGCAGCTGCCCGCGCACGGGTGGAGGAGACGCGGCACCGCGCCGGCCGCGCTGCCCTGGCTGGTGTCATCGGACTGCTCGTGTGCGCGACCAGCGTCTCCGCGTGGGCCACCATCGGCGACTATCCGGCAGGGGAGGCCCGGGCGTGGCACGACGCGTTCGTGTCGACCTGGCCGAGGGACGGGCAGGTACGCGTCGTGGACGGCCCCCTGAACGCGCCGCTGGCTCCGAGCTGGATGTTCCCCTTCTCCTCGCGCCGCACGGTCCTGGACCAGGTCGTCACGAACGTGGAGTGGGTGGACACGCTGGAGGGGTCGCTCGCCATCGGGGACGACGGCCGAGTCGGGCCCGCGGTCTTCACCACCTCGGCGTCCTTCGGCCGCGGCTCGTGCGTCCCCACCCGCTCCGGGGACACCGTCCCGGTGACCTCGGTCCCCCCCGGCGACTACGACATCCGGGTGACGTTCGTGACCACCGCACCGACCCAGGTCCGCCTCCTCGTGGGCGACCCAGAGCTGCAGCCGTCCACGAGACCGTACGTCCGCACGGTGGGAGCCGGGCGCGCCATCGAGCTCACGTGGTGGTCCACCCAGGTCCCCTTCAGCGTGGTGGGCGTCGATGTCGCGTCCGGGTCCGTGTGCCTGGAGAAGGTCGAGCTCGGCCGGATCGAGCCCCGATGAGCACCTCACTCTCGGCGCCGGTCAGAGGGCGGGTACGCGGCTGGGTCGTCCAGCTCGCCGTGGTCGCCGCGGTCACCGCCCTCGTCTGCGCGCAGTCGTGGTTCTACGTCGACGACTGGCTGATGGCGCTGATCCTGCCGAACATGAGCGTCCCGGAGATGCTCGGCTACTCCTACTTCGGCCACTTCATGCCCGGGTTCGCGGTCGCGCAGCGGCTGTTCTGGGACACGTTCGGGCCGAGCTGGCTGGCCGCCAGCGTCATCACGGCGCTCATCCTGTGCGCCGCGTCGCTCGCGGCCCGGCGGGTGGTGGAGTCGACGGTGGACAGGCCCGGCCCGTGGGGATTTGTCGCGGGCCTGATGGTCCCCCTGTCGCTGTCGTTCCTGATGTGCGCCGGCTGGTGGTCGGCCACCATGCAACCGCTGGTGCCGGCGGTCGCGGGGGTGTCCGTGGTCGGGTGCGCCACCCGCTACTACCGCACCGGCCGGGCCCGTCACCTGGTGGGCCTGGCCCTCGTGGACACGCTTGCCATGTCGTTCTTCGAGAAGTCGGCCATCTATGCCGCGTTCGCCGGGCTCTGGTGCCTGCTGGTCGTCCACGTCGGCGGCGCGCGCGCCGTGCTGGCCCAGGTCGTGCGTCGCTGGCCGGCGTGGGCCGTGCTCGCGGTGGTCGATGCGGTGTTCCTGATCCTCTACGTCAGGGGCGACTACGCCGGCTCCGTGGTGCCGGCCTCCGGCGCCCTCACGGCCGAGTTCGCCGGCCGGGCCGTCGGGCTGGCCGTGGTCCCCGCCACGTTCGGTCTCGATCTGGTACGGGTCCCGCAGGCCCTGGTCGTCCCGCTCGCCGTCGTCGCCGCGCTGATGCTGACCGCGATCTGGGTGGTGCTGATCCGGCGCCACCGCGGCAACCGGGTGGTGCTGGCGTTCTGGGTGGTGATGCTGCTCGTCGCCGAGCTGCCGCTCGCCGTGGGCCGCTCCGGGCTGCTCGGCCTGGACGCCGGGCGTCAGCTGCGCTACCAGCTCGACGCCAGCGCCCTCACCCTGATGGCGCTGGCCGTGGCCGCCGTACGGGCCCGGGTGCTGGAGCTCGGCCGCCACCGGGCCGGCCGGACGGCCTTCATCGGCCTGCTGGTGCTGCTGATGACCGGCACGACCTACTCCGCCGTCGTCACCCTGCGGCAGTACCCGGCCACCTCTGCCCGTGCCTGGCACGAGGCCTTCACGGCGACCTGGCCGACCACGGGCACCGTACGCGTCGTCGACGGACCCATGGCCGCGCCGATCGCCCCCGACTGGCTGTATCCCTTCAGCCGCTCCCACCTGCTGCCCAAGATGGTCGACAACGTCGAGTTCGTCGACCAGCTGGAGGGGTCGATGGCCGTCGGCCCGGACGGGCGGGTCGGCCCCGCCGAGTTCAAGGCCGAGGTGACGCTGGGCCCCGGCCGCTGTACGCCCAGGGCGATGCTCGACTCGGTGGCCCTCACGTCACAGCCGGGCGCCGACTACGACATCCGGGTGACCGTGGTCGCGGCGGCGCCCACCCCGGCACGCGTGCTGGTCGGCAACGCCTCGCTCCAGCCCGCAGCCGTACGCAAGTCGCCCACCTTGCCCGCGGGCCGGAGCACCGTGCTCACCTGGTGGTCGACGAAGCCGCCCGTCGACACCATCGGCGTCCATGGCGCCTCCGCGAACGTCTGCATCGAGAAAGTGGAGCTGGGGCACATCGTGCCCCGCTGACCTACTTCGAGTTGTCGACCGCCGTGCTGCCGCCACGCTGGTGGCGCGTGACCTGCTCGGTCTCCACGGCCTCGTCGTCGGCCGGGCGGAACATGCTGGTCTCCTGCGACCGCGCCTCGGTCTCCGCCCTCTCCTCCTCGGAGGGATCCATGGAGCGGTCGGTGCTCGCCGGCACGTCCTCCCCGCTGAGCGGGTCGATGGGGTGGATCCGCTCCTCGGAGTCGTCGGGGGGCGCTGCGCTGGTCTTCGGGTTCGACGCGATCAGCGTGTTCACCCAGCGCATGTTCGGGTCGGCATCGACGACCAGCGCCTTGACGAGCTGGGTGGCCGGCAGGGCGAGCAGGGCGCCGAGCGGGCCCAGGACCACGGCCCAGAGCAGAAGCGAGAGGAACGACACCGTGGTGGTGACTCCCACGGCCTCACCAGTGAACTTCGGCTGGATCAGCGACTGGATCACGAAGTTCGAGACGGAGTAGAGCACCACGACCAGCACCAGCCCCACCACGCCCTTGGTGAGGAAGCCCATCACGGCCGCCGGGATCAGGCCGATGACGAAGCCGATGTTCGGGATGTAGTTGGTGACGAACGACAGCACGGCCCACACCAGGGCCAGCGGCACACCGATCCAGAGCAGCCCGAGCCAGGTCACGACGGCCACGATGAGACCGAACACGGTGGAGGTCACCCAGTAGCGCCGCACGCCCTGCGCGAACGACTGCAGCGCCAGCACCAGCACCGGCTTGTGCCGCTGCCCGAGACGCTCCAGGCGCTCCTCGAAGTCGGTGGAGTCGATGATCAGGAAGACGAGCACCGACAGCACCACGGCCAGCAGGCCGACGACGCCGCTCACGTTCGAGACGATGCTGCTCACGACGCTGACGACGCTGTTGGGGTCGATGCCCTTGAGCTGGTCGGTGATCTGCTTGCTGGTGACGCCGTAGTGGTCGGCGAGGTCCAGCATCTGCTGCCACAGGGCCACACCCTGGTCCTTGTACTGCGGGATCTCCTGGATGAACTGGGTCGCGGCCCAGCCCAGCGCCCAGAAGAACGCCACCAGGATCGCCATGGCGGCCAGACCCGTCAGGATGGCCGCGACGATGCGAGGCATCCGCTTCGAGAGGAAGGCCATCAGCGGCCACACCACGATCATCAGGTTCAGCGCGAGGAACGCGGGCGCGACGATGTCGGCCAGCTGGGACAGGCCGAGCATCGCGACGACAACGGCGGCGAGGCCGACCATCAGCTTGAGGGCACGGCCCGCCGGGGCCGTCGGGGCCGGGGAGGCTTCAGCGGAAGACTGCATGGGCACCATGGTGCCGTACGCGGCTCGTGCGGACCCCACGCGGTTCGCGGCTGGGCTGCCTTACGAGTGCCAGGATGGGAGGCGGCGAAGGGACGGGCTATGAGCTGGCTGGAGAGGTTCGAGAAGTTCGGCGACCAGGTCGCGGCCGGGGTGGCCGATGCCGCTCGATCGGTGAAGGGCGAGGTCGACCGCACGGTGGCGGAGCAGCAGCAGCGCACGCAGCAGACCGAGGCTGAGCGCCAGGCCGCTGAGCGCCACCGGTGGGAGCGTCAGTCCTCACCGACCTGGGCGGCCCCGACCGAGGCCGTCAGCACCGAGGAATGGGTGACCCACGAGCTGGTGGACCCACGCACGCAGCAGGTCGCCGTCACCTTCCGGCACCCCGTCGAGTGGTCGGCCGGGGGAGAGGTGCTGTGGCCGGTGCCCGGTGAGGCCGTGAGGTACGCCGCGGGCGCCTCGACCGCCGACCGCTCGTGCGTGGTCGAGAGGTTCCCTCGGGTGGACCTGGTCTCCGGCGTGCTGGCGGGGGCGGGGCAGGGGCGGCAGGCCGTGCCGGGTGGCACCCCGGAGGAGGTGATCACCCGGTCGCTGGTGCCGAGGCTCCGCGGGCGTGAGGACGACCTCGTGGTGCTGTCGACGCAGGCCATCGACCCGTCGCTCTACCTCGACCAGCCCGTGGCGCGCGACCTCTCTCCGACGGCCTACCTGGTGAGCGTGGAGTACGACCGGGCGGGGACTCCGTGGGCCGACGAGATGATCGTGCTGCGCTACCAGCTGCCGCCGGCAGGTGGTCTGGTGAGCGAGTCGCGGTTCGGCTTCGGCGTGTGGAGCCTCAACGCGAACCGGGAGCAGTTCCCACGGGTGCGGGCCCTGATGCGCGCGGTCGCGCTGAGCGCGCGGACGCAGAGCGACTGGGACGCCCGCGCCGCCGAGCTGACGGGGGTCAGGGCGCCGCTGTGAGGGAGGGCGCCGCTGCGGGTCAGGCCTTGGCGGTGGTCTTCTGGTCGCAGGTGCAGCGGTCCTTCTCGGGCACGCCCGCCAGAGCCTCTTCGATGTGCTCGCCGCAGCCGGCCCAGGTGACCTTGTTGCAGCTCGGGCAGGTGACGGGTCGGCACATGCGGGCTCCTCCTCGGGTTCGCTGGGCGCCAGCGTACATCCGCCCAGCCAAGTGCGCGGTGGCTACCTGTGACACTGCCCGGGTCCATTAGGGTATGGACCATGTCCTCAACCCCTGCTCTTCGCCCCATCCGTGTGGCGCTGGTGAACGACTACGAGATCGTGGTGCGTGGGTTGGAGACGATGCTGGCCCGGTTCTCCGACTGGGTGGAGATCATCGAGCTCAGCGCCGGCACCGAGCCCAGCCATCCCCTGATCGACATCGCCCTCTACGACAGCTTCGCGGCGCCGATCGACAACTCCGAGCAGATCCGCAAGCTCGTCGAGGACCCCGACATCGGGCACGTGGTGGTCTACACGTGGAACATGGCGCCCGACCTGATCACCTCCGCTGCCCGGGCGGGCGTCCACGGCTACCTGGCCAAGAGCATGACCGGGCCAGAGCTGGTCGACGCGCTGGTGCGGGTGAACCGGGGAGACAAGGTCGTCAGCAAGAGTGCCAGCCGAGAAGTGACCAGCAGCGAGGCCGGTCGCCGCGGCGGTGACTGGGCCGGCCGGGCGCAGGGGCTGACGTTGCGCGAGTCCGAGGTGATCGCGCTCATCACCCAGGGCCTGTCGAACAACGAGATCGCGGCCCGCGGGCACCTCAGCATCAACTCCGTGAAGAGCTATATCCGCTCCGCCTACAAGAAGATGGGCGTCGTCCGGCGCAGCCAGGCTGTCCTGTGGGGCGTGCACCACGGGTTCGAGCCTGGCCGCCGCACGGACAGCTCGACGAACGGCGGCTGAGCCCGCAGCGTCACTGCTGCGGGAACTCCTGACGGGCCTGCTTCGCGATCCGCCGCATCATGGTCGCGTCCAGGCCAGCGCCCACCAGGCCGCCGAGCACCGGGATGGCCTTGCCCAGACGGCTCAGTGACATGCCGGCGACCGACTTCAGCACGCGGAACCCGACAGCCTTGTTGACGATCATCAGTGCCGACTGCGGGAGGCGCCCCAGCACCATCGAGGTGACCCGGCCGGAGGCGGTGGAGATGCCGGCCTTGGCGAGCACCTCGTCGGCATGGGAGCCGACCAGGGTCAGCAGGACCGCCGTGCGGACCTCGTCGCGGGAGAGGTCGTAGCCGCGAACCTTGGCGATCGCCCCGACCATGCGGGTCGCGGTGACGTAGAACTCGAGGACGTTGGCCGGCAGGGCCACCGGCATCGTCACGAAGCCACCGAGGCTGGTGAGGAAGCCTCCGCCTGCCGAGGTCACGGTGTGCTGCCGGACGATGGCGTCGACGGCCTTGTCGGTCTCCCTCGACTTCCGCAGGGCCTTGTCAGCGACCTCGGACGCCGAGTCCAGCGGGCCCTTGCCATCCAGGCCGAGGTCCAGGATGCGGCGGATGAGCGAGCTGACCGCCCCGGTCTCTCCCGACTGCGGGTCGCGGGCAGCTTCGAGCGCCGTCTTCGTGGTAGCGACATCCTTCTTGCGGCGGAACAGGTCGAGAACGCCCATGACTCTCCTCGGTGTGGCGAACAGGTGCTGCGTCGCTCTCAGCACCGGGCGCCCGCGGTGTATTCCCTTGTCGTGGCAGCGGTCGGGCAACGGAGAGGATTCCCTCACGCTGGCCGGCGCTCAGAGCCCGTTCGGCTAGCGTGGCCGGCATGTCCCACCGCATCACCGTCGTCGCCACCCCAGGCGTACTTCCCGCTGACGGCCCCTGCAGCGTCGGAGACCTCGACCTCCCCGAGGGAGCCCAGCAGGCCGAAGGCCGGGTCTGGGTCACCACCGAGGCGGTGCCGTCGACGGGCGAGGTGTGGGTGGGTCTCGCGCAGGCGTTCTCGGTGACCGGCCTGTGGCCGGTGGTGCTCACGGAGCCCGGCGTCGCCTTCGAGCTCGACGTCGACGACCCCACCAACCACGACGCGCTGGCGCTCCTCAAGGCTGATGCGCCCGCAACCCTGGACGTGGCAGACCCGACGGTCGCCTACGACTTGGTGCCGGCGCTACCGGGGGAGGGCAGGATCGCCCTCGTCCCCGTGATCGAGCCCGCAGACGTGGTTGCCCGCACGGGATGGACCGGCGCCTCGACCGGCACGCTCAGCACCGGGGAGGTGAGTGCGGTGCTGCGCTCGTGGCAGCGGCGGTACGGCGCCGTCCCCCTGGCGCTGGGCGCCGACACGCTCTTCCTGCTCCGGGGCGCTGTACCGGAGGCGGGCGCCGGGCTTGAGGCACTGGCCTCCGAGCACGAGGCCTTCTGCCCGCAGAACTTCGAGGGCATTTCGCGCGAGGCCTACCTCCGCCACCTCGAGACCAGCCCGGTCTGGGCCTTCCGCTGGGCCTGAGCCGTACAGGCCGTGACCTTCGGTCAGTGCCGGCGGAGCATCCGGAACGCCGAGGTCGAGCTCAGCTCGCTCTTGCCGAAGACCGCCGGGTCGACGTACACGCCGGCGAGGTCGAGCACGAAGTGGGCCTCGGCCGCGGAGCCGTTGGCGAAGCACGCCACGTTGCCGGGGCCGCCGGTGGCGACGGCCACCAGGTTCGGGACGGTCTCGCCGGCCACGAAGTTCACGTTCGACGCCGAGGGCGGGGTGCCGCAGGTCGTCGACGACGGTGACGCGGGGTCGGCGATGCCCGGGTAGGCCACGACGAACCCGGGCGCGCGCGGCTCGGTCACGGTGACGTTGCTCACCATGCCGATCACGCCGGCGGGGGTGTACAGCGGCATCCGCTCGCCCGCCCGCATCGGGTCGGGCCCCGCGGGGGTGTCACGGGTGTCGTACTGGCGCGACGGTGTCAGCGGCACGAACGACCCGTACACGGACGGCTTGCTGTTGGAGAGCACATAGCCGAACACGTCGACGACGACGTGGGCCGGCTGGGGCGAGCCGTTACTGACCACGATCTGGCCCCCCGAGCCGAGCTTCACGCTCGCCAGGTTGGGGACGGTCTCGCCGGCCACGAAGTTGACGTTCGACACCGTGGGCGCGCTGGCGCCGTACGGGTACAGGGTCAGGTAGCCCGGTGCCCCCGGCTGGGTCACGGTGGCGTTCACGAAGACCGAGCCAGCGCCGGTGGCGGGCACCCCGCCCAGGCCGGCCACCTGCAGCACGATGGAGGAGTTGCCCCCGACGGCGACGCTCTGCCGGGTGTCGAGCAGACGGGCAGGCTTCACGGGCACGAAAGCCCCGTTTGCGGTCGCCGAGCCACCCACATAGTAGCCGGCCACGTCGGCGACCAGGTGCGTCGTGCCGGCCAGGGCGACCGTCATCGCGATCGAGGAGCTCGACCCGAGCTGCACCGCGACCAGGTTGGGGATGGAGTCACCGGGCAGGAAGTTGAGGTTCGACGCCGTGGGCGCGACCGCCCCCGGGGCCCACGGGTAGACCGTCACGTACCCGGGTGCCGTCGGCTCGGTCGCGGTCACGTTCACGATGACCGCGGACGCGTTGGCCGGCACACCGGCCCCGGCCAGGCCGACCTGGATCACCGAGCCACCGGCGAGAGGCCCACGGGCCCCGATGCCGGCCCGGGTGTCCAGGACGCGGACCGGCGAGGTGAGCGGCACGTACGCACCCGGAGCGGTCGCGATGGTGGTGTTCTCCGGAAGCCGGCCGGGCGACGCATCCGCCTCCGCCACCGCCACTGCCGTCAGCAATGTCGCCGACAGCAGCGTGCTGACCAGGGCCTGGCCCACGCGCACCGCCATCTAAGCTCCTTCTCCTTGCACCATCAGGGTGCTTGCAGACCGCAGCATGCCCGACAACGAGAACAGATGAGACCTCACGCGTCAGCGTGCATGCGTATGGGTACAGCAAGGAGCCCCCCGACTCCAGAACAGCCCCCAGTATGGCATGAGGTTCTCGTGTCCGTGCAAAGGAACCTGCCCGCCCTCGTCAAGACGGCGCGCCGCTCTAGCGCACCCCTGCTCCGACGACGACCTTGCGCGCGCTGTTGGAGCTGAGCGTGCCGGAGCCGACGAAGGCGCCCGCGAGGTCGACGACGACATGCACGCGACCCGGTGCCCCGTTGACGTAGGCCACCTCGTTGTTCACGTCCGTCGGCGACGTCGTGAGGTTCGGCACGGTCTGGCCAGGGACGAAGTTGACGTTCGACACCGTGGGCAGCGGGTCCACCGCGCGCGGCGCGACGATGATGAAGCCCGGTGCCTCCGGCTCGGTGACGGTGACGTTGGCGATCACGCCGCCGACCCACGGGGAGAACTTCGCGTACGCCTCCCAGCCCTGCTGCAGCTTGCCGGTCTGCCAGCTCGAGGAGCGGGTGTCGATGATGCGCTCGGGCGACTGCGGGATGAACGCTCCCGGCTGGGGGGCATCGTTGCCGTCGAGCACGTAGCCGGCCACGTCGGCCGCCAGGTGGACGGCGCCGGAGGAGCCGTTGAAGAGCGAGACCCGGCCGTTGGCGCCGACCTTCACCATGACCAGGTTCGGCACCGTCTGACCGGCGACGAAGTTGAGGCTCGACGCCTCCGGGCGGCCCTCGCCGGACGGCCACACGGTGATGTAGCCGGGCCGCTGCGGCGTGATGGCGGTGGTGTTGAGGAACACCGCCTGGACTCCCGAGGCGGGCACCCCGCCGACGCCGGTGATCTGCACGTCGACCGAGCCACCGGGCGGGACGATGCCGCTGTTGCGGGTGTCGAGCACGCGGGCCGGGCTGAGCGGCATGAACATGCCGGTCCCCGTCGCGTTGCCACCCTCGTAGTAGCCCGAGAGGTCGGCGATGACGTGCACGGTGCCGGGAGAGGTGTTGCGGATGGAGACGTAGCCGTCGGAGCTGATCGTCGCGACCACCAGGTTCGGCACGGTCTGACCCGCCGTGAAGTTCAGGTTGGAGGCGTTGGGGGCGTCGTTGCCGGGGTAGACCGTGAGGTAGCCGCCTGCGGACGGCTGAGTCACGGTGACGTTCAGCACGACGGACCCAGCGGTGGCGCTGACGCCGTTGCGGCCGCGGACCGGGATGCGGATGGCCTGGTTCGGGGCCACCGGGCCGGCGACCCCGGTGCCGTAGCGGGTGTCGAGGATGCGGGTTGGGGTGAGCGGGTTGAACGCCCCAGGAGTGGTGATGACCGCGGCGGACGGCACCGGGGCCGCCTCGGCTGGCGCGGCGGGAACGCTGAGGAGCGCGGGGGCGGCGAGCAGAGCGGCGACGGCGGCTCGGGTGGCGCGGTAACGCATGGGGGGACCTCCTTATTGGAATGACCGAAGTATCTGTCCGCGCCACGTCGGCACCGCCCCGCATGAGGGATCTCTCAGGCTGGGGTTGGCGCTGCCCGCCAGCTGCGACTAGAAAGCGCTATCCTCAAGCGCGTCCAGCCCCCGGCAGCCACGCAGAGGAGCCTCGGTGCCGCGTCCCACGCTCATCAGTCTTGCGCGCGAGCTCGGCGTCTCACGGCAGACCATCTCGAACGTCATCAACGCGCCCCACCTGGTGCGGGAGGAGACCCGGGAGCGCGTCCGCGCCGGCATCAAGGCCAGCGGCTACCGGCCCTCGGCGGCGGCGCGGGCGCTCCGTACACGCCGGTCCTTCACGGTCGGCATGCGGCTGGCTCCCCTGACCGACGGCATCCACGGCGCGATCATGGACCGGCTGCTGCACGCCACTACCGAGGCCTTGCAAGCGCGCGGCTACCAGCCCACGCTCTTCACCGCGGCGACGGCCGACGAGGAGGTGGCCAAGCTGGGGGACCTCTTCGACTCCGGGGTGATCGACGCCGGGATCCTGGCCTACGGGGACGCCGGCGACACGCGCCCGGCCGCGCTGACGGCGCGGGCCGTGCCGTTCGTCACGTTCGGGCGGCCGTGGGACGACGACGCCGCCACGCATGCCTGGGTCGACGTGGACAATGCCGTGGGGGTGACCGAGGCGACCCGGCACCTGCAGGGACTCGGTCATCGCCGCATCGGGTTCATCGGCTGGGACGGTGCCTCGGACGTGGGGGCCGAGCGCCGACAGGGCTGGCTGGCCGGGATGACGGGCGAGGCCGACCTGGAGCAGCTGGAGATGATCACCGACGACGGGGTCTGCGAGGGTGCGGTGGCGATGGCCGAGCTGCGCTCCCGGGGAGCGACGGCCGCCGTCTGCGCCAGCGACTCCCTGGCGCTCGGAGCCCTGAGCCATCTGCGGGCCGACCCGCCCGAGGGCTTCGACCCCGCGAGTGCCGTCTTCGGCTTCGACGACAGCCCGGTCGCCCAGGCGCTCGGGCTCTCCAGCGTCGCCCAGCCCGTCGGGGAGGTGGCGGGGGTGCTGGTGGGGCTGCTGATCGAGACCCTCTCCGGCTCGGTCGCCGACCGCGACGTGATGCTGCCCTCGACCGCCCGGCCCCGCGACCGGCACATCGTGGGCGACCACGCGGTCTGCTACTCGGTGCACGAGCCGGCCTGACGCGGCCCGTCGTCAGCGGTCGGCCAGACCGGTCTCGTACGCGATCAGCACCAGCTGCACCCGGTCGCGGGCGTTGAGCTTCGCCAGCAGCCGGCCGATGTGGGTCTTCACCGTGCCCTCGGCCATGTAGAGGGTGGAGGAGATCTCCGCGTTGGTGGCGCCGCGCGCGATCTCGACGAGCACCTCGCGCTCGCGGTCGGTGAGGACCGACAGACGGTCGTCGGGCTGAGCGGCTCCCGTCGGCAGCGCGTGGGCGACGTGGTCCAGCAGCCGGCGGGTGGCGCTCGGGGCGACCACCGCGTCGCCGGCGGCGACGCTGCGGATCGCGTTCAGGAGCTCCTCGGGCCGGCTGTCCTTCAGCAGGAAGCCGCTGGCGCCGGCGCGCAGGGCGGCGTAGACGTACTCGTCCAGGTCGAAGGTGGTGAGCACCAGGACCCGGGTCGGGGCGGAGGAGCCGACGATGCGGCGGGTGGCCTCCACACCGTCCATGACCGGCATCCGTACATCCATCAGCACCACGTCGGCAGGTGTCCGGGCGAGCGTGGCCAGCGCCTCGGCGCCGTCGTTCGCCTCGCCGACCACCTCCATGTCGTCCTCTGACTGGATGAGCATGCGGAAACCGCTGCGCACGAGGGCCTGGTCGTCGACGAGGAGCACGCGGATGGGGGTGGTCACGGGGCGATTCTCCCTTCATCGGGGGCGGTCACGGGGAGCCACGCACGTACGGCGTACCCCCCGCCGGGGCGCGGGCCCGTCTCGAGCCGGCCGCCGTGGGAGCCCACGCGCTCGGCCATCCCACGCACGCCGTGCCCGCGGCCGTCGGAGGTGGCAGAGGCGCCTCGGCCAGAGTCGACCACCTCGATCTCGATCTGCTCCGGGTCGTACGAGAGCGTGACGACCGGGTCGGCGCCCGGCCCGCCGTGCTTGAGCACGTTGGTGAGCGCCTCCTGCACCACCCGGTAGCAGGTGAGGCCCAGGGTCGGGCCGACGACGGGAGGCTCCCCGGCCGTACGCAGCCGGGCTCCGGTCTTGGCCACCATCGGTGGGATGTCGTCGAGGCCGGGCGACGGCGTGTACGCGGCGGCGGGCTCCTCGTCGCCGTCGCGCAGCACGGCCACGATGCGCCGCATCTCGGCCAGCGCCTCACGGCCGGTGTCGGCGATCGTCTGCAACGCCTCGGGGGCGGCCTCCGGCTTCTTCGCCGCCAGGCGACGCCCGCCCTCAGCCTGCACCACGATCACCGACAGGGAGTGGGCCACGATGTCGTGCAGCTCACGGGCGATCTGGTTGCGGGTGCTCGCCTCGATGGCCCTCGCCTCATGCTCGCGCTCCGAGAGCAGCATCTGGTAGCGCTCCTCGTCGGCCTCGCGCAGCGCCTCCCGGGCGGCGGCGGTGTCCCGCGCGCGGCGGCCCATCGCGTACGGGGTGATGACCAGACCCACGCAGACGCCGGCGGCCAGCACGGCGGCGAACGTGGCGGGGGCCGTGAAGCCGAACGGCAGGCTGATCCAGCGCAGCGGGGCCAGCACCGCGCCGACGGCTCCGAGTGCAACCACCGAGCGGGCGGCCTTCCCGGGCACCAGCCGGGCGACGGTGTACGCGGCGTACGGCACCACGAGGATCGCCACGGTGGGGGTCGGCACAAGGATCACCTGCAGGAGCAGCGACACCGCGACGCACGCCATGAAGACCAGGGGGTAGCTGCGACGCAGGACGACGGGCACCAGGGCACCGATGCTGGTCACCGCCGTCCACACCATCGTTGTCGGCGTCTGGCGGGCGTCGAAGAGCCAGGCCATGACGAGGTACGGGACCAGGCCGAGGGCCAGCGCGAGCGCCGCCAGGGTCGCGTCGGCGAGCCAGTCGTCACGACTGGCACCGGGCACGCGGAAACGACGCAGGAGGTCCATCGCCGCAGAGCGTAGTGAGTGGTGCCCGGGTGGGGGGATCGGCCCAGGGTCGTCATGCCCGCGACCACGGTCTCAGGTCTCGCGCCGCCCGCGGTCAGGGGAGAGGATGGGGGGATGGGCGAGCACGGCACGTACGCGGCGCTGGCGACCCTGCGCCCCGGCGGCACCGTGGACGAGGGCGCTTGGACGTCGATGCTGGAGGTGATCGACGCCCGAGAGGACTGCGCCGACTTCCGGCTGCTGGTGGTGCTGCGGCTGCTGCTGGCCGGCCGGGTGCCGGAGGCGTTGCGGTCGCGGGTGGAGCGCAGCGTGCTCGGGTTCCGCTACTGGATGAGCGAGCCCGGCGACGACAGCATGTGCTTCTGGTCGGAGAACCACCAGCTGATCTTCGCCACCTGCGAGCTGCTGGCCGGCCGGCGGTTCCCGGGCCGGGTGTTCGGCAACGACGGCCGGCTCGGCGCGGAGCATGCGGCGGCGGCGCGTACGCGGCTCGTGCGCTGGCTGCGGCTGCGCCAGCGGTTCGGGTTCTCGGAGTGGCTGTCGCCGGTCTACTACGAGGAGGACGTGGCGGCGCTGGTCGTGCTGGCCGACCACGCGGGCGACCCGGAGCTGGCGGCGATGGCCACCGGGGTGCTCGACCTGCTGCTCCTCGACGTCGCGCTGCACACCTGGCGGGAGGTGTTCTCGCCGTCGGCTGGCCGGGTGTACGAGCGGCAGAAGACCGAGCCGCTGACCGGGGAGATGCAGCTGGTGGTGGCGGACGCGTTCGGCGACGGCGTGCCCGAGCCGCGGTGGAACCAGCTGGGGATGCTGTTCGTGCTGCGCGAGCACTACCGGGTGCCGGCGGTGCTGCGGGAGATCGCGCGCTCTGGTGGTCCGGTGACCGTGCGGTCGGGGCACGGGCTGGACGTCTCGGAGGCGGCGCGGGTGTTCCGGGACCCGCACGAGCCCGAGACGACCGGTGCGCTGCTGTGGGCGATGGAGGCGTTCGTGACGCCGGGCAGCGTGGTGGCGACGATGACCGCGTACGACCGGTGGCGGCTCGACGGCAACCGGTTCCTGACCGGGCTGCGGGCGCTGCGACGGGTGCCGCGCCGGCTGCTCCCGACGGTGGTGCGGGCGTTGCGGCCCGTGGTGTCCGGCACGGCGCTGCAGCGGGCCGACGTGGTGACGCACCGCGGGGTCTCGTACGCGATCTCCTCGGCCCAGCACCACCAGGTCAGGGGTTTCGGCGACCAGCAGCACCTCTGGCAGGCGCTGCTGCCGGGCGGGGTGGCGGTGTTCGCCACGCACCCGGGGTCGGCGCTGGTCGGTGACGAGAGCCGCAACAGCACCCCCGACGCGTGGGTCGGCAACGGGGTGAACCCCGACGTGGGGCAGGACGGTCCGGTCCTGCTCAGCCTGTACGACACCCGCGGCCGGCGTGGGTTCGGGGAGAAGGCGCGGGTGCGGGGCAGCCACCTGTACGTGCCGTCGTCGCGCCTGGACACCCATCTCGCCGGCGACGACTGGCTGGTGCTCGGGGCTGGGGGTGGACTGCTCGGGGTGCGGTCGACGGGGAGGCTGGTGCGTCGCGGGGATGCGTACGAGCAGGCCGGCCCGGTCACGGCGTGGGTCGTGGTCGGCGTCGAGCTGGCCGACCACGGCAGCCCGGAGGCGTTCCGGGACTGGCTGCGCGGCCGCCCGGTGTCGCTCCACCGGGGGCTCCCCGGCCGGGCGCGGC
>CAKZHP010000036.1 GCA_936924635.1 uncultured Propionibacteriaceae bacterium | reverse complement strand
TCCAGGGCGGCGTCGTCGGGTTCCGGCAGGCCCAGCACGGTCACGACCAGCAGGTGCTGGCCCTGCGGGGCGCGGGCAGGAATGACGTTGCTGAGCCAGTGCGCGTTGTGAATCAGGCCGCCGTCCAGGTTCAGCAGCAGGCGTTCCTGCTCGTCCAGCAGGGACGGGCTGGCGTAGTACAGGTAGGTGCTGCTCACCTGCCCGCGTGCCGTCTCCTCCTGCGTCAGTTGCTCGGCGGTATTCGCGTCGGTGGCGACAATCACGTGGTCGGCGTCCAGTTCCCCCGCCGAGGTGCTCACCGTGACTTGCCGCCCGTGCGGGGTCAGGCGGGTGACGCGCACGCCCGTGTCCACGTCCGTCCCGGCCGCCAGTTGCCGGGCCACGGCACTCATGCCGTGCCGGGGCAGGGCCGCGCCGCCGTCCATCAGCATCCGGAAGTAGTACCGGAACAGCCGCGCCGAGGTGCTCAGGTCGCGCTTCAGGAAAATCCCGCCGAAGAAAGGCCGGAAGAAGTGATCCAGGGCCGCGTCACTGAACCCCTGGCGTTTCAGGTAATGCTCGGTGCTCTCGTCCGGGCCGCGCAGCAGTTGCCACGGTTCCGGGCCGCGCAGTTGCAGCGCCAGTTTCGCCACGCGCACCTTGTCGCCGAACGGCAGCAGGTTCGTCTTCAGGGTGCTGAGAATGCCGCCCGGATCGCGGATGGGGTCGCCGATCACGTCCGCCTGCGGGCCGCGCCGCACCGCGGCTGCCGACGGCAGAGGCACCAGGTCAAGGCTGGGAAGGTCGAGTTGCCGCCGCACCGCCGGGTAAGCCGGAAAAAGCACCTGATACCCGGCATCCAGCGTGAACCCGTCGACATCATTCGTTTTCACGCGCCCCCCGATCTCGCTTGACGCTTCCAGCACCCGCACCCGCTGCCCCGCCCTCGACAGGACGCGAGCAGCGGTCAACCCCGCCAGTCCCGCGCCGACAATCAGCACATCCGCCATGCTCCAAGAGTACCGTTCAGGTGCGGCGCGGCCCCTGGCTTTCCCTTAAGCCTGCTGCCAGGCGTTCATGATGAGTTCGTAACTGCGTTTGCGGGCGGTCTGGTCGTGCGTCATGCTGGAAAGGATGAGTTCGTCGGCGTTCACGTCGTGAGCGAGGCCCCGCAGGCGCTCGGCGACCTGTTCGGGCGTTCCGGCGATCACGCGGGCGCGGGCAGCGTCTGCCACGGCCTTTTCCTGCGGGGTGTAGGGGTAGGCTTTCGCCTCCTCCACGCTGGGGTACTGCCCCACCGTGCCCAGGCGCAGGCGCAGGAACATCAACCCGAACGGCAGCGTCAGGTCGTCCGCCTCCTCGGGCGTCCCGGCGCAGATGACGTTGGCGGCCACCATCACCTTCGGTTCCGGGAAGTCCGGCGACGGCTGGAAGTTCCGGCGGTACGTTTCCACCGCCATGCGGGCCTGCACGGTGTCCGGGTTGATGTGCCACGCGAACGACAACCCCGCGCCCAGTTGCGCGGCCACGTGCGAACCGTACCCGCTGCTGCTCAGAATCCACAGCGGCGGGAAGAGATTCGGCCCGTCCGGCGCGGCGCTCAACCTGGCGGCAGACGGGCGCGTGCGGCAGGACTTGACGGTCAAAGCCCCGCAGGTGGGCCTGGCGAACGTGGTGTTCAGCGCCCGTACCAACGGCGGCAGTGACGCCCTGAAACTCCCCATTCCCGTGAAGGCACGCGGGTACGAGGAAACGAAAACGCTGGTCGGCAGTGCCCGTCAGCCCACCGTGACCTTCACCCTGCCCGCCGGAACCAACCCCGCCACCGTGAAGCTGAACGTGTCTGCCACGCCATCCTTGTTGTCGGCGGTGACGCCTGCACTGGAGTTCCTGCTGGGCTACCCGTACGGTTGCACCGAGCAGACCATGAGCCGTTTCCTGCCCGCACTGCTGGCCAGACAGGCGCTGGGCGCGGGAACCCTGCCGGACGACGTGACCGCCAGCCAACTGAACGAGTACACCGAACTGGGCCTCGCCCGACTGGCGAAATTCCAGCACCAGGACGGCGGCTGGAACTTCTGGGAGTACGACGACAGCACCCTGGAAATGACCGCTTACGTCACCGAGGGCCTGCTGCGGGCCAAGGCGGTGGGCGCGAGGGTGGACAACGCCATGCTGGACCGCGCCCTGAAGTACCTGTCCCGCACGGTCAAGAGCAGTAAGGAGCGGCAGGCAGACCGCGCCCGCGCCTACCGCGCCCTGGCTCAGGCGGGCCGCGTGAACACGCCGGAATTACTGGCCTTCTCGCGCCGCGCCGACCTGGTGCCGTACTCGCTGGCGAACACGGCCATGGCCCTGAAGTCTGCCGGGCAGGCTCAGGCGGCCAAAGCCACGCTGGAGCGCCTGAAAGCCAGACGACTCAGTGGAAACGGACTCGTTCACTGGAAGGGTTCCAGCAATGACACCTGGATTTCCTACTGGGACGACAACAGCAACCAGGTGACTGCCGCCGCACTGGAAGCCCTGGCCCTGCTGGAACCGCAGAGCAAGCTGATTCCCGGCGCTTCACAGTGGCTCCTGACGCAGCGGCGCGGCCCGCAGTGGCTCAGCACGCAGGACACCGCCAGCGTCATCGTGGCCGCGTTGAGTCTGCCGCGTGGTCAGGCGGGTGCGCCGCAGGCCCTGCCCGTGCAGGTGGACGGGCAGAAGCTGGGGCAACTCGAAGTGAAGGGCCGCAGTGCCAGCCTCGAACGGAGCGTGCCGCTGGGCGCGGGCCGACACACCGTCACGCTGCCGGGCGCGGCAACCGGAACCATTTTCTCCGCCGAGGTGAAGTACGCCCGTGAACCCGCGAACCTGGGTGGCATCAACAACGGTATTGCGGTCACACGTCAGTACGAGAAACTGACCGCCAGGTGGGACGCAAAAAACGAGCGATACACCTACTCGCGCACGCCCCTGATGCAGAACGGCACGCTCAAGGACGTGAAAGTGGGTGATCTGGTGCTGGTCACGCTGACCATCGACCCGAAGCAGGACTTCTCGCGTTACCTGCTGGTCAGCGACCCCATTCCCGCCGGAACGAAAGCCATGGACGAACGCAGCCTGGTGATCGCCGGCCTGGTGTGGCTGGCCGCGCTGCTGGCCGTGGCGCTGGACTCGCGAATGCTGGCGTTCGCCGGAGTGGCGGTCGGTGCCGTGGTCGTCGCGGCCGGCCTGAGCCGTCTGCTCGTCGCCCTGCCGGGCGGCCAGGTGCGGCCCGAGGTCACCCCCTGGCTGCTGATCGCGTTCGCCGCTCTGGTCGCCGGGGCGGCCGAGACCATCGACCGGGCACGGGTGTCCTTGGCACGAGTGAGCTTCGGCGCGGGCCAGGCGCTGGTCGTCGGGGTCACCGTGCTCGCCCTGGCCGGGGTGCTGGCCGCCACCGCCTGGTGGGTCGCCGGGGGTGCGGGGCGGCCTCTGCACCGGGGGGCCGACAACGTGCTCCCGAGCTTCGTGCAGGACTCCATGACCGGGCCGGGCCGCACCCGCACGCTGGTCGTGGACATGGGTGACGGGCAGCCCCGCTGGCTGCTGAGCCAGACCGACGGCACCACCTGGGGGGATGCGGAGTGGGCTCTCGGCCCGACCGACCCGCGGGCCCGGGACGAGGCCGTGGCTGCGGTCGCGCAGATCGCTGCCGCTCGTCAGAACGACGTGCTCGCGGACCGGCTGGCCGCGCTCGGCGTCGCGCACGTGCAGCTGCGGGGGAGCACCAACGAGGTGTCGTCCGCGCTGGCCGCCACACCGGGCATGACCAGGGGCGGAGAGGAGAACGGGGTGACGGTGTTCAGCGTCGCCGGGCGCCCCACCCGTACGCAGGTGGAGACCCGCGACGGTGTGGTGATGGTCGCCGGCAGCATCACCGCACCGACCACGGGCACGTTGCGTCTCTCTGAGGCTGACGACCCCCGCTGGCAGGTCACCGTGGGGGGCAAGGAGCTGCCCCGGGCGGCCAGCTCCGACTGGCGGCCGGCGTTCACGCTGGCGGGGGAGACCGGCCCTGTGACCGCCACCCTGCGCCCCGACGCCGCCCGGCCCTGGGTGGCGCTGCTCCAGCTGCTCGGTCTGCTGGCCATGGCGTTGCTGGCCGCCCCGTCGGTGCGACGAGCGAGCGATGCGCAGCTGGGCCGACGTTCCTGGGTCGAGGAGGCCGCCGCATGAACCCCCGTCCCCTGCGAGCCGTGCTGGCAGCCCTCGTCCTCGCCGTCCTGGTGACAGGACTGTCGGTGCTGAGGTCCAAGGAGACCGCGCAGACCCCCGTGGCCGTCACCGGGGCGCAGTCGCTGGTCTGTCCCGTCACCGACCCGACGGTCCTCAGCACCACCGTGCGCGCCGCCGCCGTCAGCCAGGTGAAGGGCAGGGTCGTCGGCACCACCGACGCGCGGGCCGTCCCCGCCGCCGGCGCCGTGGGCCCCGGAGACCCGTACGTGGTGACCGGCGACCAGAGCCTGGCCGGCCTCTCCACCGCAGGCACCGCGTCCGGCCCGCTGAAGGGCCTGTGGGCCGGTGGCTGCGCTGCGCCCACCGTCGAGCAGACGTTCCCGGGGCTGGTCTCCGACGCCACCCGGCGAGCGACGCTGGTCATCACGAACCCGGATCCCCGCCAGGCCACCGTCGACGTCACCCTGCTGGGCCGTACGGGCCGTGTCCAGGCCCCGGGGGCTCGCGGCATCGTGGTGCTGGGCAACAGCACGCGCGCCCTGTCCCTGGAGCCACTGGTCCAGTCGGGCGACCCCCTTACCGCGGTGGTACGCACCTCGACCGGCCGCGTCGCCACGTACGCGCGCGTCGAGGGCCCGTCGGGTGCCGACTGGGTCTCCACCGCGGCGTCCCCGGCGGCCGTGGGGGTGGTCACCGGGGTCCCCGGTGGCGACGGCCCGCGCACGCTCGTCCTGGCGAACCCCGGCACCCGGCGCGCCACCGTCTCGGTGGAGGTGCTGACCGCCGACCGGACCTTCGTCGCCGCCGGCGCCGACCGGGTCGAGGTGGGCGCGGAGTCCACCGTCTCGGTGCCGCTGGAGAAGGCGCTGCTGGGCGAGGTGGTGGGCCTTCGCGTCACGTCCACCCAGCCCGTCACCGCGGCCGTCTGGGCGAGCACGGCCGCGGAGGGGGGCGACCTCGCCGTGGCGGCCGTACGGCCCGCGTTCGCCGGCAGGTCGGTCCTGCCCGTCACTCCCGACTCGGTCGTGGTGGCGACCAACGCCGGCGACACTGCCGCGCCCGTGACCCTCACGCTCCGTGACCCCAGCGGTGGCCTCCGAGACGCGTCCACGACGTCCATCCCGCCGGGCACCACCCAGCAGCTCCCGCTCACCGGCGGCGGCACGGTGGAGATCGACTCGCCCTCCGATGGCGTGCGCATCGCGCTGCTCGTCACCAAGGTCGGCGACGTCTCCGGGCTCGGCGTCGTCCCGCTCGGCCCGGGCGGTCTGGCGGAGACCAGCCTCACGCCCCGGGTCGACCCCGGTCTCGCGTAGGCGTCAGTCGTCGTCCTCGGCCGACTCGCCGTCTGGGTCCAGCCGGTCGACGGTGATCCCCGTGAGGGCCGACACCTGCTCCACCAGCGTGCGGAACACCAGGCGCCGCAGCTGCGTGCGACTGGTGGCGCGGTGCTCGATGGGCCGTCGGTACACGACGATGCGGGCCAGGCTGTCGGGTGTGGCCTCCTGCGCCGCCGCCAGCGGGACGCGGTCGGACCACTGGCCCGTGGTGTCCGGCACCTCCTCCAGCCCGACGTCGACGCCAGAGAGCGCCTCAGGGCAGGCGTCGGAGATGCGGGCCAGCGCCTCGGTGAGGCACTGGACGAAGAACTCGCCGTGGGCGGTGGGGTGGTGCCGGGAGAGCGCGCGGGAGGCCGGCGTCCCCGGCTGGGCGAGCGGGCCGCGGATGCCCCTCTGATGACGGTCTCGGCGGCTGGGCACGACCGACACCCTAGCCGCGTACGCACCCGTCGGCCGTCTGCCGGTACCCTGCACCGGTGACTCGACGCCACTGCTCCCGGTCGGGCTGCAACGCCCCGGCGGTGGCGACCCTGACGTTCGCGTACGCCGACTCGACGGCCGTCGTCGGCCCGCTCGCGCTGCGGGACGAGCCCGGCTCGTACGACCTGTGCCCCACCCACGCCGACCGGCTCTCGGTCCCGCGCGGCTGGGAGGTGATCCGGCTCCCCCTGGAGCGCGCCGACAGCACGCTCCCGTCCGACCTGGTCGCCCTGGCCGATGCCGTACGCGAGGCTGCCGGCGTGGCCGCCGAACGACCGGTGCCTCCGGCGGCTCCGGCTCCGCCAGAGGCTGGGCGGCGCGGTCACCTCACCCTGGTCACCGACCCGGACTCCTCTCCGGGGCGGCGCTGACGGCTCGGTCCCGTTAGGCTGCCGGTGATGCTGAAACCACAGATCTTCAAAGCCAACGACATCCGTGGTGTCGTGACCGGAGACACCCCCGAGTGGGACATCGCGGGCGCGCGCGCTCTCGGTGCAGCGTTCGTGGAGGTCGCCGGTCTGTCCGGAGAATCGTTCGTCTTGGGCCGGGACATGCGCACCTCGGGCCCCCAGATGTCGCGCGCCTTCGCCGAGGGGGCCACCCTCGCGGGTGCCTCGGTCATCGATGTCGGCCTCGCGTCCACCGATCAGCTCTGGTTCGCATCAGGGCACCTCGATCTGGCCGGCGTCCAGTTCACCGCCAGCCACAACCCGGCTCGCTACAACGGCATCAAGTTCTGCCGCCGCCGGGCCCAGCCGGTGACCCCGGAGTTCCTCCGCGAGGTCGCGGAGAAGGCCACCGTGTACGACGAGCACGGCATGCCTGACCCGGTGGCGACCCCCGGCCGCCTGACCGAGCAGGACCTGCTCGGTGACTACGCCGCCTACCTGCACTCGCTGGTCGCGCTCTACGGCATCCGCCACCTGAAGGTCGTCGTCGACGCGGGCAACGGCATGGCGGGCCACACCGCCCCTGCCGTGCTGGGGCCGCTGAACGTGGACGTGGTGGGGCTGTTCCTCGATCTCGACGGCAGCTTCCCGAACCACCAGCCGAACCCGCTGGAGCCGGAGAACCTGGTCGATGCGCAGCAGGCGGTCGTCGCGAACGGGGCCGACCTGGCCCTGGTCTTCGACGGCGACGCCGACCGCTGCTTCGTCATCGACGAGCGAGGTCAGGTGGTGCCCCCCTCCATCGTGACCGCGCTGATCGCGACGGCAGAGCTGAAGCGCGAGCCCGGGGCGACCATCGTCATCAACTCGATCACCTCCCGCGCCGCCGCCGAGGCGATCCAGGAGAACGGCGGCACCGTGGTGTCGTCGCGGGTGGGCCACACCTACGTCAAGGCGCTGATGGCCGAGCACGACGCCATCTTCGGCGGCGAGCACTCCGCGCACTACTACTTCCGCGACTTCTGGGGCGCCGACACCGGCATGCTCGCCGGGCTGCACGTGCTCGGCCTGCTCGGCCACCACGACCGGCCGCTGTCGGCGCTGGTCGAGCAGTACGACTCGTACGTCGGCTCTGGCGAGATCAACTCGACCGTCGGCGACGCCCAGGCCTCCATGGAGAAGGTGGCCGAGCACTTCGCGGGCCGGGGCGAGGCCGACTGGACCGACGGTCTCGCCGTGAAGGCCGACGACTGGTGGGTGAGCCTGCGGGCGAGCAACACCGAGCCGCTGCTGCGGCTCAACGTCGAGGCCCGTGACACCAGCACCATGGAGAGCCTGCGCGACGAGACGCTCGCGCTGGTCAGAGCGGAGGACCGATGACCCAGACGGAGCTCAACCAGGCACTGCTGGAGATCCTGGCCTGCCCGAGCTGCCGCTCGGCCCTCGTGGTCGACTACGAGGCGTCCGAGCTCGTCTGCGCCGGCCCGGAGTGCGGGCTGGCCTATCCCGTCCGCGGCTCCATCCCGGTGCTGCTGGTCGACGAGGCGCGCCGCCCTGGCGAACCGGCGGCCGAGGAACCCGATCAGACGGCTGAGGTGCCCGAGGCGCCTGTGGCTGACGCGTCCGACGAGGCTGCGGGGGAGCAGGCCTGACGTCGCGCGGCGGGCTGGCAGGATGAGGGCATGCCCGACTTCGACGACTCCCGGCTGGAAGACCCCGCGGCGCTGGCCGAGGCTGACGAGGTCCTGAGGCACCTGGCACAGGCCGGGGCCCGCATCCGCATCGAGTCGGGCCAGGTCGACCTGTCGCGGCTCGACGACCTGCGCGACGGCGTCCGCCCGCGGGCCATCATCGCGACCGGGCCCGAGGCACGGCTCGTACGTGCCGTGCTGGAGCCCCACTGCCCGGTGCCGTTCGTCGCCTGGCCCCGGCACGAGCTGCCCGCCTGGGTCGGAGCGCTCGACCTGGTGCTGGTACTCACCGACCAGACGTACGACCCCGAGGTGTCGGCCACCATCGCCGAGGCAGGGCGCCGCGGGGCCCACGTCATCGTGGCCTGCCCCGAGGGCTCGCCGGTGGCCGAGCAGGCCGAGGGCCGCAGCACCACGATCATTCCCACCCTGACCAGCGACGTCACCGTGACCGCCATCGTCGTGCTGGACGGGCTGAACCGCGTCGGGCTCGGCCCGGAGGTCTTCCCGGAGCGGGTGGCCGAGGCCGTCGACGTCGTCGCCGAGGAGTGCTCGCCGCACGCCAGTGTCGCCTCCAACCCCGCCAAGGACCTGGCCATCGCGCTGGCCGACGACCTGCCGCTGGTGTGGGGCGGCTCGGTGCTGGCGGCACGAGCGTCCCGCCGCATCGCGGAGGCGCTGCGGGAGGCGACCGGGCGGCCGGCCCTCGCGGCTGACGCCGGCGACCTGGTGGCCGTCATCGAGCGGGCCCGGAGGCGCGACATGTTCGCCGACCCGTTCGAGGAGGACGCGTCGGCGCAGTGCACGACACTCGTGGTCCTCGACGACGACTCCGACGACGCCGCGGTGGCCCGCACCCGTACGCAGCTGGTCGCACTCGCCGAGCGTCACGACGTGCGGGTCCGCACCGTGCGGCACGCCCAGGGCAACGACGTGGAGCGCTACGCCTGCCTCCTGCAGCACGGGCTGTTCGCGGCGGCGTACCTGCGGCTGGGTCTGACGGGCTGAGGCGGACAGAACCGCGGGGCACCCTGCACGGCGCTGCCGGCGCGCGAGCGTGGCGTGGCAGGATGCCTGCCATGACACGTGTGCTGGTTCTCAACGGCCCCAACCTCGGGCGGCTCGGCCAGAGGCAGCCGGAAGTGTACGGGTCGACCACGCACGCCGAGCTGGCCGAGCACCTGATCGGCACGGGGGAGGGGCTCGGGCTCGAGGTCGAGGTGCGCCAGACCGACGCGGAGCACGAGATGCTGGCCTGGCTGCACGAGGCCGCCGCCGAGAACATCCCCGTGGTCCTCAACCCCGCGGCCTGGACGCACTACTCGATCGCGGTCGCCGATGCCTGCGTGCAGGTCGAGCGCATCATCGAGGTGCACATCTCCAACGTCCACGCCCGTGAGGAGTTCCGCCGGCACTCGGTGGTCAGCCCGTACGTGAACGGGGTCATCGCAGGCCTCGGGCTGGGCGGGTACGACCTCGCGCTGGCCCACATCGCCGCCACCGCTGGGTAGCCGGTCGACCTCCGGTCGCGGCGGCGCCCATCGGGGCGGCGGCGACAACCCGTACGCATAGCACCGTTTAGGCCGCTCTGTGCCGATCCCATAGGATCCGGGCATGACCGATGTGATCGACGCCACCGCCACCACCGCCCGGGGCTCCGCCCTCCCGTACAAGGTGGCTGACCTCTCGCTCGCCGCCGCCGGTCGCAAGGAGATGGACCTCGCCGAGCACGAGATGCCCGGCCTGATGGCGATGCGCGAGCGCTACGGCGCGACGCAGCCCCTCAAGGGCGCCCGCATCGCCGGCTCCCTCCACATGACGATCCAGACCGCCGTTCTCATCGAGACGCTCACCGAGCTCGGCGCCGAGGTCCGTTGGGCCTCCTGCAACATCTTCTCCACGCAGGACCAGGCGGCCGCGGCCGTCGTCGTCGGCCGTGACGGCACGCCGGAGGACCCGAAGGGCGTCCCGGTGTTCGCGTGGAAGGGCGAGTCGCTGGAGGAGTACTGGTGGTGCACCCGCCAGATCCTCGACTGGGGCACCGAGCAGCCCAACATGATCCTCGACGACGGGGGTGATGCCACCCTGTTCGTGCACAAGGGCCTGGAGTTCTCCCGCGCCGGTGCGGTGCCCGCCGACCAGCCCGGTGACTCCCACGAGTGGCGCGTCATCCTCGGTGAGCTGCGCACGGTGCTCGGCGACGGCTCCCTCGACTTCGAGGCGCTCGCCGCGTCGCTGATGGGCGTGACGGAGGAGACCACCACGGGCGTGCACCGCCTGTACGAGATGGCGAGCGCCGGCACCCTGCTGTTTCCGGCCATCAACGTCAACGACTCGGTGACCAAGAGCAAGTTCGACAACAAGTACGGCTGCCGCCACTCGCTCGTCGACGGCATCAACCGCGCCACCGACGTGCTGATCGGCGGCAAGGTTGCCGTGGTCTGCGGGTACGGCGACGTGGGCAAGGGCTGCGCCGAGTCGCTGCGCGGCCAGGGGGCTCGCGTGATGGTCACCGAGATCGACCCGATCTGCGCGCTGCAGGCGGCGATGGACGGCTACCAGGTCGCCAGGCTCGACGACGTGGTGGGCGAGGCGGACATCGTCATCACCGCGACGGGCTGCCTCGGGGTCGTGAGCGCTGACCAGATGAGCCGCATGAAGCACAACGCGATCGTGGGCAACATCGGCCACTTCGACAACGAGATCGACATGGCCGGCGTCGAGGCGTGGGAGGGCATCACCCGCAACCGCATCAAGCCGCAGGTCGACCAGTGGGTGTTCCCCGACGGCCACGGCGTCATCGTCCTGTCTGAGGGTCGCCTGCTGAACCTCGGCAACGCGACCGGTCACCCGTCGTTCGTGATGTCGAACTCCTTCACGAACCAGGTGCTGGCCCAGATCGAGCTGTTCACCAAGCCGGACGAGTACCCAGTCGGCGTGTACACGCTGCCGAAGCACCTGGACGAGGAGGTCGCCCGCCTGCACCTCGACGCGCTGGGTGTCGGCCTGACCACCCTCACCGAGGAGCAGGCCGCCTACCTCGGCGTCCCGGTCGAGGGCCCGTACAAGCCGGAGCTCTACCGCTACTGACCCTGAGGTGCTGACCGAGGGCCGTGCTGACCCTCGGCGCTCCTGATCCCCGGCCGCAAGCCTCGCCAGGGGGTCTCACGGCCGCCTCGCTGTCCGTGGTGCGCGTCGGCCCCAGGGCCCTACCCAACCGCGGTTGGGGTCGGGTGCGTCCCGGCCAGCGGTGAGTCGCTGAGACCCCGAGACGGGGCCCTGATCGCGTCCGGCACCAGGCTGAAGCCTCCGACGCAGTCAGGGAGGAGCGCAGCGGTGAGCGGCAGCGACTCCTACGTCTCGCTCACCATCGCCGGCGGGCAGCGGGAGGGCGCACGCTCCGTGCGCACTGATGCGCACGACGCCGGCGAGGAAGGGCGCCGTCGCGGTCTGCCGCCCCGCCAGCCTGAGGTTCTGACGGACTGGTCCGGCGACGCGATGAGGTCGGCGGGCCTACCAGGACGTCGCCCGCGGCGGTCAGCGGGTGGCCCGACGCGTCCGGTCGGAGAGCTGCCGGTCGGCCTGCCCGCGCGGGACGACCAGCTCGGTGAGCGTGGCGAGCTCGTCACCGAGATCCGCCCACGAGCCGGGGACCGTGAGAAACGCCATGGTCGCGGTCGGGAACTTCTCGTCCAGCGCGTACCAGGGCCTGGTGGCCTCCCGCTCGCCCAGCGACTGCACCAGTGCGGTGATCGACGGCTCGTGGCCGAGGCAGAGCACCGTGGTCACCTCGTCGGGCAGCGCCTTCAGGGTCGTGACGACGGAGCCGGGGGACTGACGGTAGAGCTCGGGCGTCTCCCTGACCTCGGAGCTGGTGGCGCCGGCCTCGGTCATCGCGGCCCAGGTGGCCTGGGTGCGGCGGGCCGGGGAGACGAGCACGAGGGGCTCCATCCCGCGCCGCTGCAGCTCCTCGCCGGCAGCCCTGGCGTCACGCCTTCCCCGCTCGGACAGCTCTCGCAGCTCGTCGGGGGTGTTGCCCACCCAGGACGACTTGGCGTGCCTCATCAGGACGAGCGTGCGCTCCATGCAGATCCCTCCCTAGCCCCGTACCTTCGGGCGCACAATAGCCGCCCCAGGTGAACGCGCCAGCGCGCGGTGCTGCGATCCGCGCCCCGGGTGGCGGCGTCCGGGAGAGACTGTCTCCATGCCCAAGACGAACAAGGACGGCAGCCCCAAGCAGAGCGAGCTGCCCTCGACGCTGAAGCGGTCCGGCGAGAAGGCGCAGGAGACCTTCACGCACACGTACGACTCCGCCATGGAGCAGTACGACGACGAGGAGCGGGCTGCGCGGACGGCGTACGCGTCGCTCAAGCACACGCACGAGAAGGTCGGCGACCACTGGGAGCCGAAGGAGGAGTACGGACCCTCGGACGACCGCGCCAAGCAGCGTGGCCCGGGCGCCGACGCTCCGACCGCCGGCGGCGTGGACGCGAACGCCAGCAAGGCCCACCTGATGGATCTGGCGCGTCGGCTGGACGTCAAGGGCCGCTCCAGCATGAGCAAGGACGAGCTGGTGGAGGCGCTGCAGAAGGCCAACGACAAGGCGAGTCGCGAGGCGCGGGAGGAAGGGCGGTAGCGCTCCTCTGGCCGCTGACGACATGACGTGCCACATCTGGCACGTGGTGCTCGGACGGCCGGCGATGCAGGCGGCTGAGTGCTGGGGAGGTGTCTGTCCGGTGCGGCTGGTGACCCGATGCCTGCCTCCAGCGGCCAAGACGGCAGTGAGCCTGATCACCAACCCGACCTCCTGGGCGACCTACGCCGGGGTCATCCTGGGCGCGGCGGAGGACTGCTTGACCGCCGAGGCCGAGAACCTCCAGTCCACCCTCAAGGCGCTGTCGGCAGAGATGCACAGCAACGAGATCTTGAGCAAGCTCTCCGACCTCAGGCTGGAGGAGTGGCCGACCCCCAACAAGCAGCTCAACGAGCCGTGGCGCTGACCTGCCCGACACGGTCTCAGCGGCGGGATGATCGCGTTCTGCCTGAACGCTTCTTCTAGGGTGTCCTCATGGTCCCCGAGAGGAATGAGGCAGCGGTGGCCTCCCACGTCGTCGACATGGCCACCCTCGGCGGGAGCTTCGGCAGCCCGGCGATGCGCCAGATCTGGGACGAGTCGAACCGGCTCCGTCAGCAGCTGCGCGTCGAGGGGGCGCTCGCGCTGGCGGAGGCCGACCTGGGCATGATCCCCAGCGACGCGGCCCAGTCGATCGCGACGGCGGCCGAGGTGTCGTACGACCTGACGGCGCTCGCCGAGGCCGCCCGGACCTCCATGCACTCGCTGAACGCGACCGTGGTCGCCCTGCAGCACCAGGCGGGCGAGGCGGGGGAGTGGGTGCACTACGGCGTGACCACGCAGGACGTGGTCGACACCGGCCTCGCGCTGCAGCTGGCGCAGGCGTACGACGTCGTGCACGCCGACACCCTGGCGCTCGCCCGTCACCTGAAGCGGCTGGCCGCCGAGCACCGCGACACCGTGATGGCGGGCCGCACCCACTTCATCCAGGCGCTGCCGACCACGTTCGGCTTCAAGGTCGCGGTCTGGCTCGACGAGATGGTGCGCCACCTCGCCCGCCTCGATGCCGTCCGCGACGAGGTGCGTACGGGCAACATCAACGGTGCCGTCGGCACGTACAGCGCGTTCGAGGGCCAGGGCCGCGCCGTCGAGAAGGCGACGCTGGAACGGCTGGGGCTGAACGCCCCGCGCATCTCGTGGCAGGCCTCGCGCGACCGCATCTACTCCTACGCCGGGGTGCTGGGTGGCATCTCGGCCTCCGTCGGCAAGATCGCCACCGCGCTCACGCTGCTCATGCAGACCGAGGTCGGCGAGGTCGCCGAGCCGTACACGGCGGGCAAGATCGGCTCCACCACGATGCCGCACAAGCGCAACCCGGCGCTGCTGGAGGGCGTGGCCGCGCTGACCGCCCCCGTGCAGCACGCCCGGGCGCTCATCGGCGGCTCCATGCAGTCGCTGCACGAGCGCGACGCCATCAGCTGGCGCGCGGAATGGGTCGGCATCCCGGAGATCCACCTGTACCTCGACGCCCAGCTCGTCACGCTGGCGCGCATCCTCGACGGGCTGGTGGTCGACTCCGACCGCATGCGCCGCAACCTCGACCTGCTGGGCGGCCTGGTGATGAGCGAGCACGTGATGTTCCAGCTCGGCCGCGCGATCGGCAAGCAGACCGCGCACCACGTCGTGTACGAGGCGGCGATGCGCTCCGCCGAGACCGGCGAGCCCTTCGCCGAGGTGCTGCTGGCCGACGAGCGCGTCACCGCGCACGCCGACCGCGCCGCCGTGGAGTCCTGGCTGGAGCCCACGAGCTACCTCGGCGAGGCGGGCGACGCGGTCGACGCGGTGCTGGCCGCCGCGACGGAGGCAGGCGTCTGATGAGCGCCGAGGCAGAACTGATCCGCATCGACCCAGACGACGACGCCCTGGTCGACGCGTACCTCTGGCTGCTCCACGACGCCTACCAGGAGGCCACCGGCCTGGGCGTGCACTTCAAGGCGGCCACCGCCACACGCGAGGAGGTCGTCGCGCACCTGCACGGCAACACGGCCTGGGCGTTCCGGGTCGGTGGCGAGCTGGTGACCACCGTCTCCCTGCGCTGGCCGTGGGGGCCGAACCCCGGGCCGTACGGGCTGCCGCACTTCGGCTGGCTCGCCGTCCCGCCCGCCCACAAGGGTGAGGGCTGGGGCGCGCGGATCATGGGCCGGGTGGAGACCGAGGTGCTCGGCCCGCTGCGGCTCCCCGCGGTCTCGCTCGGCACCGCGGAGGACCACCCGTTCCTCGGCGCCATGTACGAACGGCAGGGTTTCCACGCCGCCACCCGCACGGACCTCGGCCTCGGCCACATCACGCAGTACTACCTCAAGCCACTGGATCCCGCCGGGTTCGCCCGGTGGGTCGCGCAGCACCCCGACCTCGCCCCACCCAGCACCAAGGAGTCCGCATGAAGAAGCTCGTGACGCTCGTCGTCGCCGTGATGATGGCCCTGGGCCTCACCGCGTGCGGCAGCAGCACGACGACCACGCCCGGCCAGTCCGGCCAGGCGTCGAAGGGGGTCATCCGGGCCGGCGCCACCGGCCAGTCGTTCCCCAACGCCTTCAAGGAGGGCGACAAGCTGGTCGGCTTCGACGTGGAGCTGCTGGAGGCCGCCGCCAAGCGCGCCGGGTACACCGTGCAGTGGACGAATGCCGACTTCGCCGGCCTGATGGGTCAGCTCGAGGCCGGGCGGCTCGACACCGTGGCGAACAACGTCGCGATCACCGAGGCGCGCCAGAAGACGTACGACTTCACCGACATCTACGCCTACATGGGCACCTCGATCGCCGGCAAGAAGGGGTCCGCGGTGACGTCGCTGAAGGACCTCGACGGCAAGACGGTCGCGGGCGTGCTCGGCTCCAACAACGTGAAGACGCTCGAGGCGTGGGCGCAGAAGAACGGCTACAAGGTCACGGTCCGCACGTACGAGACCCGCGACGGCGCCATGAACGACCTCATCAACGGGCGCGTCGACGGCTACGTGCAGTCGTCGGGCATCCTGCTCGCCGAGGCGAAGAAGGCCAACCTGCCGATCGCGCTCGTGGGTGACCCGATCGCGGCCGACAGCATCGGGCTGCCGTTCAGCAAGAACGAGCAGGGCACGAAGATCCGCACCGACATCAACGCCGAGCTGGTGAAGATGAAGGCCGACGGCAGCATCAAGACGCTGTCGGAGAAGTACTTCGGCTCCGACGTCACAGTCAAGCCGACCGTCGCCTCCTGACCACCTGAGAGCGAGCCGCGATGTCCATCGACCCCAGGTACATGTGGGAGGTCCTGCCCGCCATCCTGGGCTACCTGCCCGTGACGCTGGTGCTCGCCCTGGCGTCGATGGCCATCGGGCTCCTGCTCGGTCTGCTGCTGGCCCTGGCCCGGTTCACCAAGGTCCCCGTCTTGAACGAGCTCGCGGCTGCGTACATCTCGTTGTTCCGCGGCATGCCGACCCTGGTGCAGCTGTTCCTCATCTACTACGGCCTGCCTCAGATCTTCCCGGCCCTGACGAAGATGGACGCCCTGACGGCGGCGATCATCGGTTTCGGGCTGAAGGAGGCCTCCTACCTGGCTGAGATCTTCCGCGCGGCGCTGACCTCGGTCGACCGGGGTCAGTACGAGGCGGGCATCGCGGTCGGCATGACGGGCCCGCAGATCTACCGCCGCTTCATCATCCCGCAGGCCGCCTTCAACGCCCTGCCCGCCACCGGCAACGTGTTCGTCTCCCTGCTGAAGGAGACCTCGGTGGCGTTCACGCTCGGGCTCACCGAGATCTTCGCGGAGGCGAAGATCCAGGCGTCGGCGAGCTTCCGGTTCTTCGAGACCTTCCTCACCGTGGGTCTCGTCTACTGGCTGCTGGTCATCGTCTACTCCTGGCTCCAGAACCGGCTCGAGCGCGTGATGGCGCGCCCGTACACGAGGTGACGCGATGACCGACCACACCGTGGAGCCCTCGGCGGGCTCGCTGATGATCCAGGCGCTGGGGGTGGCCAAGCGCTTCGGTGCCAACGAGGTGCTCAAGGGCATCGACCTGGAGGTCGCCGAGGGCGAGGTGGTCGCGGTCATCGGCCCCTCCGGCTCGGGCAAGTCGACCTTCCTGCGCTGCCTCAACCTGCTGGAGACGCCCGACGCCGGCTCCATCGCCATCGACGGCGTCTCCGTGAGTGCCCCCGGCTACACGAAGCAGCAGGCGGCGGCGCTGCGCAAGAAGACCGCCATGGTCTTCCAGCAGCACCACCTGTTCCGCAACAAGCGGGCCCTGGAGAACGTGACCGAGCCGCTGGTGATCGGTCAGGGGATGGCCAAGGACGCCGCCCGCACCCTGGCCGAGCAGACCCTCGCCAAGGTGGGGATCAGCCCCGAGACCCAGCAGCAGTACCCGGTCACCCTGTCCGGCGGTCAGCAGCAGCGGGTCTCGATCGCGCGTGCCCTGGCCGTACGCCCGAAGGCCATCCTCTTCGACGAGCCGACCTCCGCCCTTGACCCTGAGCTGGTCTCCGAGGTGCTGGGCGTGATCCGCGACCTGGCGCGCGAGCGCACCACGATGGTGATCGTCACCCACGAGATGGCGTTCGCCGCCGAGGTGGCCGACCGGGTGGTGTTCATCGACGGCGGCGTGATTGTCGAGCAGGGCACGGCGGTCGAGGTGCTGCGGGCGCCGCGCGAGGAGCGTACGCAGCGGTTCCTGCGCGAGCTCACCAGCCAGCCGGTACGACGCTCGACGCCTGAGGACGAGGGGCCGGCGGTGCACGTCGAGGTGCCGCTGGCCTAAATGGCACGGCGCTCAGCTCACGTCGTGCACAGGTCCTCGAGGACTCACCCGAGCGGGCTGATCGGGGGCAGCGGGCGGGAGCACAGCTCGGCCGCGGCGTCTGCCTCCATCTCGAAGGCGCGCAGGACCATCTCCGTGTAGCTGTCGGCGATCTTCCCCGCGTCACCACAGGGATCGGAGGAGAGCAGCTCCAGCATGCCCAGGATGGCGCCGCCGGTCAGCATCAGCGCCACCTCCACGCTCTCGATCTTCAGCTGCCCGGCGGCCATCGCCGCCGCGAGATCTTCCCGAGCTGGTGACCGGACGCCCTCGTCACGCAGGATGATCGAGGGCCGTGCCGCAACAGCACACGGGTCTCGACCGGCAGCTGACGCTGCAGGCGGCCAAGGAGCCGGAAGCTCGCGGCGAACAGCTCGGCAGGGTCGGTGACTCCCTGCATGAGCTCGTCGCGGCGGTCGGAGAAGGCTTCGAAGCTTGCCGAGATGGCCGCGTTGAACAGCTGCAGCTTCGACTAGAACGAGCCGAACCCGACGCCCGCACGGTCGGTGATCTCCTAGATGCTCACCTCTGTCCGGTCCTCCGCCATCACGGCCTGAGCGACGCGGATCATCGCCTGGCGGGTCTGGTTGCGCCGGGAGCTGCCACCGGCGCGCCTCCCGCTCGCTGGCCCCGCGTCACCGTGGGTGATCCGGGCAGCGCGTCGGCCGCGACCGGTTCGGCGGATGCGTCGCATGCATGGCCTGAGGCTAGTGCCCCGCCCCGGCACCGTCGGCAACCAGCAGCAGTTCGTGCCACCGCTCTACGATCGAGCCATGCCATCGACCCCCTCCGCCGGAGCTGAGGGGCTCTGGGGCGGGGCACTCACCGCACGTCCGCTGGAGGCGGCGACGCTGACGACGGCCGCAGTGGCGGCGGTGTCCGACCACCTGGCCTCCAGCCTGGCTGCCCGGGGCGACGAGGGTGTGGCCCGGTTGCTGGCCTGGGCCACGCCGGTCGCCGACGGGCGGCCGGTGCCTGGCCATGACGTGCGGCTGCTCCCGGAGCACGCGGCCCTGGCCGCCGGTGCGCAGGCCCACGCACTCGACCTCGACGACACCCACGCCGAGGTGCGCGGCCATCCGTCGGCGGTGCTGCTGCCGGCGCTCTTCGCCCTGGCCACGCCGGCGACGCCGGGTGCTGAGCTGCTCACGGCGTACGCGGTCGGGGTCGACGTGATGGCGCGGCTGGGTCGCATCGCGGGGCGTACGCACCACGTCGCCGGCTGGCACCCGACGGCCACCCTGGGCGGGGTGGCCGCGGCGGTTGCCGGAGCCCGGCTGACAGGGCTCGACCCGAGGCGCACGGAGGTCGCGGCTGCGCTGGCCGCGTCGCAGGCGGGGGGCGTACGGGCGCAGTTCGGCTCGGCCGCCAAGCCGCTGCAC
>CAKZHP010000035.1 GCA_936924635.1 uncultured Propionibacteriaceae bacterium | reverse complement strand
GCCCGCAGCCCAGCCCGCACCGGCCCAGCCCGCGCCGAAGGCGCAGCCGGCCGGGGCGTCGGAGTCGCAGGCCAACGCCGTCGCCCCTCGCCGCGGCGGGGAGGAGGGTGACAGCTACGTGACGCCCTTGGTGCGCAAGCTCGCCGCCCAGAACGGCGTCGACCTGGCGTCGATCACCGGCACAGGCGTGGGTGGCCGCATCCGCAAGCAGGACGTCCTGGATGCGGCCGAGGCGGCGAAGAAGGCTGCCGCCGCTCCCGCGGCCCAGGCCGGCGCTGCGCCGCAGGCAGCCTCGGCCGCCACGGCCGATGCCTCGTCGGTGCGCGGCACCAGCGAGAAGATCTCCCGCCTGCGCAGCACGATCGCGCGCCGCATGGTGGAGTCGCTGCAGGTCTCCGCGCAGCTGACCGCCACGGTCGAGGTCGACCTGACCCTCATCTCGCGGCTGCGGGCCAAGGTGAAGGACGACTTCAAGAAGCGGGAGGGCGCCTCGCTGTCGTACCTGCCCTTCATCACGAAGGCGGCCATCGAGGCCCTCAAGCAGTTCCCGAAGGTCAACGCGACCATCGACACCGAGGCCGGCACCATCACCTACCCCGACGGCGAGCACATCGGCATCGCGGTGGACACGGAGAAGGGCCTCCTGGTGCCGGTCATCAAGGACGCGGGCGACCTCAACGTCGCCGGGCTCGCCAAGAAGATCGGTGACCTGGCCTCGCGTACGCGTTCGAACAAGGTGACCCCCGACGAGCTGACCGGCGGCACCTTCACCATCACCAACTACGGCTCGGCCGGCACGCTGTTCGACACGCCGATCGTCAACCAGCCGCAGGTGGCCATCCTCGGCACCGGCGCGCTCGTGAAGCGGCCCGTGGTGCTCGAGGACGAGCAGCTCGGCGAGATCATCGCGGTGCGCGACATGATGTACCTGTCGATGAGCTACGACCACCGGCTGGTCGACGGCGCCGACGCGGCCCGCTTCCTGTCGGCGGTGAAGGCCCGCCTCGAGGGCGGCGACTTCGGGGCCGAGCTCGGCCTCTGAGACACGCGACGACGGCCGTCCCGAGCGATCGGGGCGGCCGTCGACGTGCATCTACTCGAGCCAGAAGAACGACGTGTGGCGGCAGGCGGTGCAGATCATGGCCTGGAAGACGAACGAGCTGAAGCCGTGCCTGCCCTGCGCCCGCACCTCCTCGGCGCGGAAGGCGGTGCCCGCGCAGACTGGGCACACCAGCGTCACGCTGCCGCCGACCGCTGGTGGCGGCATCATCGCCTCGCCCTCACCCGGCGCGGGGTAGTTGTCGTAGGTCATGGGTGCCTCCTTGGTGTCGACGTCCCATGGTGCCAAAGGGCGGGCGCCCCATGACCGGTCTGCTTCGTGGGCGTACGGTCGCAGGGTGAGCGACCTGGAGATCCTGCGCGTGGGGCTGGACGAGCAGCCCCCCCGTCTCGTCGACTTCTCGGCGGCGTGGGACGAGCAGCGCCGCATCCATGCCGAGGTGGCCGACGGTTCCCGCCCGGCGACGGTGCTGCTGCTGCAGCATGCCGACGTGTACACGGCGGGCCGGCGCACGGAGCCCCACGAGCGACCCCAGGACGGCACCCCCGTGGTGGACGTGGACCGCGGCGGCAAGATCACCTGGCACGGCCCCGGGCAGCTCGTGGGCTACCCCATCATCGGTCTGCCTGACGGCGTGTACGTGGTCGACTACGTACGGCGCCTGGAGGAGGCGCTGATCCGGGCCATCCGCACGTACGGGCTGGACCCGGTGCGCGTCGAGGGCCGCTCGGGCGTCTGGCTGCCCGCCTCCGGAGGGAAGCCGGAGCGCAAGCTGGTGCAGATCGGCATCCGCGTGAGCCGCCACACCACCCTTCACGGGTTCTCGCTCAACGTCTGCCAGGACCTCGCCGTGTTCGACCGCATCGTCCCTTGCGGGATCGCGGACGCCGGTGTCACCACGCTCGCCGCCGAGCTGACAAGCCCACCCACGGTCGCCGAGGCCGCCACGGTGGTCACCCAGCACCTTCAAGAGCTGCTCTCACCAGCGGGGTTGTCGCAGCACCTGTCGCTGCACTGAACAGCCCGCCACCGACTCCCGACGGTGGCATTCATGAGAACATTCACATCTTTCTCGATATCCTCGCCGGAATCGCCATTCCACTGGTGATTACCCCTGCGTCGGGGAACGTCCGCGAGATCATTCAGAGCCAGACATCATCCCTAGTCAGACTGATATTGGCGGGGTTGTTTTGATGATGATGACAGGCCTCTCACGTTCGTTGCCGCCCACCCTTGCACTCATGGATAGTGCTCGTGACCCCGCAAGACCGGTGGCTGCTGCAGCACCGGGAACGCGGCCCGCCCGGGTGTGAATGCACGCTCCATCTCCCCGAACAGAAAGTCCGACTGACTCATGAACCGCCGAGTAGTTGCCGCCGTCGTCGCGGCTGTGATGGCCCTGGCCGGGCTTGGTCTCATCTCCAAGTACGTGGCCGGTGCCGACGCCCGCGCCCTTGCCGGCGTCGAGACCAGGTCCGTCTACGTGGTGGGGACGGCCGTGCCGAAGGGCACCGACGCCGCCGCCCTCGCCGCCAGCGTCGAGAAGCGGCTGCTGCCCGCCGCCGGCATCCCCCAGGAGGCCGTGACCGACCTGAACCAGGTCACCGGGCGCGTGACCAGCACCGACCTGGTGCCGGGTGAGGTCCTGATCCAGGGCCGGTTCGTCGACCCGGCCCTGCTCGACCGGGAGTCCGTCCAGGTGCCCAAGGGCATGCAGACCGTGTCGTTCCTGCTCCCGCCGCAGCAGGTCAACGGTGGTGTGGTCCAGGCCGGCGACAAGATCGGCATCATCTTCGGCACCCGGGTGAAGACGGACGGGGGCGGGACCAACCCTGCTGAGATCGCTCAGAAGATGGGCATCCAGACCGACTCCGGGGTGCTCGTCGCCTTCGAGTCCGAGGTCCTCGCGAAGCAGGTGCTCGACCAGGTGCTGGTGACGCGCGTGCAGGGTGCGGTCATCCCGGCCAGCACCACCAAGAAGGACGGGGAGACCCAGCAGGCTGCCCCGTCCGACGGCGTGCTGGTCACCGTGGCGGTGACCACCGCCCAGGCGGAGAAGCTGGCCTGGGGCCAGGCGATGGGCACCTACATGCTCGTCAGCGTCCAGAACAAGGACACCGACACCTCGTCCTCGAAGACCACCACCGGCAAGGTGGTGTACCAGAAGTGAGCAGGATCGTCCTCGTCTCCCAGTCCGCCGGCCTGACGGAGCGCATGGGGTACGCCACCGGCGGCTCCTTCCTCCTGGTGTCGCCCAACCCGCTGCCGACCAACGCTGGCCAGCTCTTCGCCGAGCTGCGCGGCGCGCCCACCCCCGACATCGTCGTGATCGACGCCGACCTCGACCCGGGCTCGGCCATCGAGCTCGCCCGCAGCATCGACCAGCTCTACCCGGTCGTCGTGATCATGGTGAGCAACAACCTCGACCAGCTCGCCCTCGCGGCGATGCGGGCGGGCGTGAAGGACCTCCTCCACCCGGAGGCCGACGTCGCCGAGCTGCGCCGCAGCCTGGAGCGCGCGACGCAGCTCGTCCTCTCCCAGCAGCAGCTGGCAGCGGCGGCGCCGGCGGCCCCGGCGGTGGTCAAGCCCGATGGCCGCGTGATCGCGGTGGCCTCGCCCAAGGGCGGTGTCGGCAAGACGACGGTGGCGACCAACCTGGCCGTCGGCCTGGCGAAGCGCTACCCCCAGCAGATCGTGCTGGTCGACCTCGACATCCACTTCGGCGACTGCGCCAGCGCGCTGAACCTGGAGCCGGAGTTCTCCCTGCCCGACACGATCCAGGGTGCGCACACCCAGGACATGCTCACCCTGAAGTCGCTCCTCACGCGTCACGAGACCGGCCTGTACGTCGTGCCCGGCTCCGACTCGCCGGTGGCGGCCGACTCGGTGACCACCGCCGACATCAACAGCCTGCTGTCGCTGCTCGCCAGCGAGTTCCAGTACGTCGTCGTCGACACCGCCCCGGGTCTGTCGGAGCACACGCTGGCGGTGCTCGACAAGGCCAGCGAGATCGTCCTGGTCACCAGCCTCGACGTCCCCGGGGTCCGCGGTCTCCGCAAGGAGATCGAGACCCTCGACGACCTCGACATGCTGCTGGAGTCGCGCCACGTCGTGCTGAACTTCTTCGAGAACAGCCGCGGGCTCACCGTCAAGGACGTGCAGGCGACGATCGGTGAGGACGTCGACATCGTCCTCAACCAGTCCAACCTCATGCCCCAGTCCACCAACCAGGGCATTCCCCTGCTGCAGGCCAACGGGCGCGACCCGATCACCAAGCAGCTCAACCTCCTGGTCGACCGCATCACCGGTCGCACGTCGGAGTCGCTGTCGGGCTTCACGGGCCGGCGCGGCGTCAGAGCGGAGAAGTGAGATGAAGCTCTCTGAGCGTCTCGGCGCCCGGCGCGCCGAGGGAGAGGTGCCCGGTCTCTCGCCCGAGGGCGGGCTCCCCCCGATGACCTACCCCGCCGCCGCTCCAGACGCCGGCACGCCCAGCCTGGCGGCTCGGGCCGCCGAGGCCTTCCCCCCGCTGTCGTCGACGACCTCCGCCACCGGACCCACGGGCCTCGCGCAGCGTGGCAAACCGGTCGTGACCCCGACCGTGCAGGTGCTGGACCCGGTGGGCAAGCTCAAGGAGCAGGCCGCGGCCCAGCTCTTCGAGCGGATCGGCGCTCACCTGAACGACGGCGCCCTGGACGAGGAGATGATCCGCGGCCACGTCCGCCAGGAGCTCAACGCGATCATCGAGGAGTCGACCACTCCCCTGACCTCGGAGGAGCGGCGCCGTCTCATCCGCGAGGTCGAGGACAACGTGCTCGGCCTCGGCCCGCTCGAGATCCTCCTCAACGACGACTCCATCTCCGAGATCATGGTGAACGGCCCAGACACCATCTACGTCGAGCAGAAGGGCAAGCTCACGCTGAGCCCGGTCAAGTTCGACGACGAGGCGCACCTGCGCCGCGTCATCGACCGCATCGTGAGCAAGGTCGGCCGTCGCATCGACGAGTCGTCCCCGCTCGTGGACGCCCGACTCATGGACGGCTCCCGAGTCAACGCGATCATCCCCCCTCTGGCCGTGAACGGCTCGACGCTGACGATCCGCAAGTTCTCCCGCGACGCCCTGGGCGTGAACGACCTCATCAGCTTGGGCACGATGACGCCGGACATGGCCGACCTGCTGCGAGCCTGCGTCCAGGCGCACCTCAACATCCTGGTCTCGGGTGGTACCGGTACCGGAAAGACCACGCTGCTCAACGTGCTCTCCAGCTTCATCCCGGCCAACGAGCGCATCATCACCATCGAGGACGCCGTCGAGCTCCAGCTGCAGCAGGAGCACCTGGTCAGGCTCGAGTCGAGGCCGGCCAACGTCGAGGGCAGGGGTGAGGTCACGATCCGCGACCTGGTCAAGAACTCCCTGCGCATGCGCCCCGACCGCATCGTCATCGGTGAGTGTCGTGGCGCCGAGGCGCTGGACATGCTGCAGGCCATGAACACCGGTCACGACGGCTCGCTGTCCACCGTCCACGCCAACAGCCCGCGCGACGCGATCGCGCGTCTGGAGACCCTGGTGCTGATGGCGGGCATGGACCTGCCGCTGCGGGCCATCCGCGAGCAGATCAGCTCGGCCGTCGACCTCATCGTGCAGATCTCGCGACTGCGGGACGGCACCCGTCGAGTGGTCGCCGTGACGGAGGTGCACGGCATGGAGGGCCAGACGGTCACGCTGCAGGACATCTTCCTGTTCGACTACTCCGCCGGCCTGGACGCCAACGGCAAGTTCCTCGGCCGCCCGGTCGCCACGGGCGTTCGCCCGAAGTTCGCCGAGCGGTTCGAGGAGCTGGGCATCGTCTTGTCCCCGCGCATCTTCGGCGGGAACCAGGAGTGGCGGCGATGATCGAGACGCTCCTGGGTCACGTGACCATCACGATCGCCTCGGTCCTACTGCTGCTGGCCGCCGGCATCGTCACCTTCCTCATCGTCCGGCCGGGGTTCCGGCGGCTCAACCGCAACCGGCGGCGGCAGCTGGCCGGCAAGCGCAGCGACAACCGCAGCACCCTGACCACGGCGGCCGACTTCACCACCGACACGGTCAACAAGATCCTCGCCAAGCGGGGCAGCAAGTTCACCACGCTCGTCGAGATGTCGGGCATCAAGACCAAGACCTCCGACCTGGTCGTGCTCGTCCTGGCCGCCGCGCTGGTGGCGGGGGCGGCCGGCACCGCCCTGGCCAGCCCGTGGGCGGGTCTGCTCCTGGCGGCGCTGATGCTCGGCGGGTTCTGGATCGCGCTCGGTCAGCTGGTGGCCCGGCGCAAGAAGCAGTTCGCCGGCCAGCTCGACGCCACCTTGCAGATGATGGCGTCCAGCCTGCGTGCCGGCTACTCGCTGCTGCAGGCCGTGCAGGCCATGGGAGTGGAGGCGGACAGCCCCACGAAGGAGGAGTTCGCCCGCGTCATCAACGAGACCCGTGTCGGGCGCCCGCTGAACGACTCCCTCACCGAGGTGGCCACCCGCATGGACAGCGAGGACTTCAACTGGGTCGCCCAGGCGATCGCCATCAACCGGGAGGTGGGGGGCAACCTCGCCGACGTGCTCGACGGGGTCTCCAGGACCATCCGCGACCGCAACCAGCTCCACCGCCAGGTGCAGGCGCTCGCCTCCGAGGGCAAGCTGTCCGCCATCATCTTGATGGCGCTGCCGTTCGCCGTGATGGCCTTCCTGAGCTTCTCCAACCCGCACTACCTGGAGCCGCTGTTCACCACGCCGCTCGGCATGATGATCTCGGCCGGCGGCGCGGTGATGCTCCTCATCGGCGGGGTCTGGCTCCGCTCCACCGTCAAGATCAAGTACTGAGAGGAGAAAAGACACCATGATCTGGATCGCAGCCTTCGTCGTCTCCTCGTCCTTCGGCTTCCTCCTCTGGCAGCTGGCGGCCGGCCCCGACGCGTCCCGCGTCCGCACCAGCGCCAACCTGAAACGCGGCATGCCGGCCAGCCGGGCCCTGCCCGGCGGCAGCGCGTCGGTGGGGCAGGCCAGCAAGGCACGGCACATGAGCGCCCTGTCCCGCCTGGTCGTGCCCCGCCGCTCCCGCAGCCGTCTGGAGAAGCTGTACGCCCAGGCCGGCCGCCCCGAGAGCTGGCCGATGGACCGCCTGCTCGTCGGCAAGGTGGTCCTCACCGTCGTCGGCCTGCTGTTCGGGGTCAACCTGGTCGTCAACGGTCAGACCGCGATGATCCGGCTCGCCGGCGTGGCGGCCGCGATCATCCTCCACTTCCTCCCCGAGCTGTTGCTCTACAGCAAGGCCCAGGAGCGCCGCGAGAAGATCACGCTGGAGCTGGCCGACACCCTCGACCAGATGAGCATCGCCGTCGAGGCCGGTCTCGGCTTCGACGCCGCCATGGTCCGCGTCGCCAAGAACGGCACGGGCGCGCTCGCCCAGGAGCTGATCCGCACGCTGCAGGACATCCAGGTGGGCCAGACCCGGCGGGTCGCGTACGAGGACCTCGTGGAGCGCACCCAGGTGCCCGACCTGAAGCAGTTCATCCGCTCGATCATCCAGGCGGAGGCGTACGGTCTGGCGCTGTCGTCGGTGCTCAACACCCAGGCGGCCGAGATGCGTCTCAAGCGTCGGCAGCGGGCCGAGGCACGAGCCATGCAGATCCCCGTCAAGGTGATCTTCCCGCTCATGCTGTTCATCCTGCCGGTGCTGTTCGTGGTCGTCCTCGCGCCGGGCCTGCTCGGCATGATGGCGAACTTCTAGTGGCTCCCGTGGCCGCCGCGCTCCTCGGTGCTCTGGTCACCGGGGGCGCGGCGTTCGCGCTGTCGGGCCGGGCGGCCGCATCGGTCGACCATCCGTCGCGCTGGGTGAGCCGGCCCGTGGTCACGGCCCTCGGGGTGCTGTCGGGCCTGGTGGCGGGCCTCCGGATGGAGACCTGGGCCGAGGCGGGTCTGTACCTGGCCACGGCCGTCACGCTGGCCCTGCTGTTCGCCACCGACCTGGCGGCCCAGCTCATCCCCCACCGCATCATGTGGCCCGGCATGCTGGCGGTTCTCGTCGGCGTCGGCGCGGCGGCACTGATCACCGGCCAGCCGGGGCGTCTCGGGCGTGCCGTGCTCACCGGGCTGGGGATCATGGTCGTCTATTTCGTCATCGGCTGGTTCGGCAAGGGCCGGTTCGGCCTCGGCGACGTCAGCCTCTCCCTGCTGATGGGCACCTTCCTCGGCTGGCTCGGGGTGGCCCACGCGGTCGCCGGGGCACTGCTCGCGTTCCTCGTGTACGTGCCGGTGGCGGTCTGGCTGCTGCTCGCTCGCCGGGCGGGCCGCACGACCGAGTTCGCGTTCGGCCCGTGCATGATCGTCGCCACCTGGCTGGCGGCGTTCTGGGGCCCGTACATCCTGAGCGGCTGGGCACGATAGCCGACGCGAGGCGCGGCGGGTAGTCTGTCGGGGTGACAGCCCAACCGAGCGGCAGGCGCCTGCTGCGCCTCGAGGTACGCAACTCGCAGACTCCGATCGAGCGCAAGCCGGAGTGGATCCGCACCAAGGCGGTGATGGGGCCGAACTACACCGACCTGCAGCAGATCATGCGCCGCGAGGGGCTCCACACCGTCTGCCAGGAGGCGGGCTGCCCCAACATCTTCGAGTGCTGGGAGGACCGCGAGGCCACCTTCCTCATCGGCGGCGACGCCTGCACCCGGCGCTGCGACTTCTGCCAGATCGAGTCGGCCAAGCCGACGTCGTACGACACCCAGGAGCCCGAGCGCGTCGCCCAGTCGGTGAAGACCATGGGGCTGCACTACGCCACGGTCACCGGCGTCTGCCGTGACGACCTCCCCGACGAGGGTGCCTGGCTGTACGCGGAGACCATCCGGGCGATCCACCGGGAGAACCCGGGCGTGGGCGTGGAGATGCTGGCCCCTGACTTCTCGGGCAAGCCGGAGCTCGTCGACCAGGTGCTGGAGACCCGGCCCGAGGTGTTCGCCCACAACGTGGAGACGGTCCCCCGCGTGTTCCGCCGCATCCGCCCCGGGTTCTCGTACGAGCGCTCGCTGGGCGTGCTCACCCGGTCGCGCGACGCGGGCCTGGTCACCAAGTCGAACCTGATCCTGGGCATGGGTGAGACCCGCGAGGAGATCTCCCAGGCCCTGCGCGACCTGCGCGAGGCGGGCACCCACCTCATCACGATCACGCAGTACCTGCGGCCGAACGCCTTCCTCCACCCCGTCGAGCGGTGGGTGGAGCCCGCCGAGTTCGACGAGCTCGCCGCCGAGGCCACCGAGATCGGTTTCGAGGGCGTGCTGTCGGGCCCGCTCGTCCGCTCCTCCTACCGCGCCGGGCGGCTCTACCGCCAGGCCGTGTCCGCCCTCGCACGATCGGAGCAGCCGCCCCATGGCCGGTGAACGCGCCAAGGCCCTCGCCGCAGAGCAGAAGGCCGCCAGACAAGCCGAGAAGCAGCGGCGCAAGACCTCGACGAACCCCGCCGACTGGAGCCGGACGCGCCAGATGCGCGAGGTCTACCGCGTCAGCGCCGAGCACGACAAGGCGCTCCCGGCCCTGATGGCGGCGGCCTTCCTGCTGCCGCTGGCCCTGATGGTGGCGCTGGGCATCTGGCTGCAGCCCTGGTGGCTGTACACGATCCTCGGCGTCATGCTCGGCCTGCTCGGAGCGATGCTCGTGCTCACCTGGCGGGCCAAGGGCGCCACGTACAAGCGGTACTCCGGCCAGACCGGTTCGGCCGAGGTGGCGATGAGCATGCTCAGCAAGGAGTGGGTGAAGTCCCCCGTCATCACCGCCACCCGGCAGCTCGACGTGGTGCACCGCGTCGTCGGCCCCGGCGGTGTGGTGCTGATCGGCGAGGGCGACCCCGGCCGGGTCCGCCAGCTGCTGTCGACCGAGGCGAAGAAGCACGAGCAGGTGCGGTACGGCACCAAGGTGACGCAGGTCGTCATGGGTGACAAGCCCAACCAGGTGCCCCTGGACAAGCTCGCCGACCACATCAAGAAGCTGCCCAAGATCATGCGGCCCGCCGAGGTGACGGAGATGCAGAACCGCCTCCGCGCGCTCGACTCGATGCGCCCGAAGGTGCCACTGCCCAAGGGCCCGATGCCGGCCGCCGGCCGGGGCTCCCGGCAGGCGATGCGCGGGCGCTGACGGCCCGGTGGCCAACCTCGTCAACGTCGAGCGGGTCTCGAAGACCTACGGCACCAGGATCATCCTCGACCGCGTCACGTGCGGGCTGGGCTCCGGCGACGTCGTCGGCGTCGTGGGGCGCAACGGCGGCGGCAAGTCGACCTTGCTGGCCCTGCTCACCGGTGGCACCGAGCCCGACTCGGTGAACCCCGACGGTACGCAGCGCGGGCGCGTGCTCCGCTCCGGCAACGTCTCGATCGGCACGCTCGACCAGGCGGCGACGCACACCGCCGGCACCACGGTGCGCGACGTCATCGTCGAAGGTCGTCCCGACCACGTCTGGGCATCGGAGGCCCGCGCCCGCGCCGTCGTCGGTCACCTGCTGGGCGACATCGACCTGGACGCCGACATGGCCCGCCTCTCCGGCGGGGAGCGGCGCCGCGCGGAGCTGGTGCAGCTGCTGCTCGGCCACCACGACCTGCTGGTGCTCGACGAACCCACCAATCACCTCGACGTGGAGGCCGTGGCCTGGCTGGCCGAGCACCTGCGCGAGCTGCAGCAGCGAGGCACGGCGATGCTGGTGGTGTCCCACGACCGCTGGTTCCTCGACGCCGTCTGCACCCGGGTGTGGGAGGTGCATGACGCGCAGGTGGACGCCTACGACGGCGGGTACGCCGCGTACACCCTCGCCCGCGCCGAGCGTGCCAGGCAGGCGGCGGCCGCCGAGGACCGGCGCCAGAACCTGCTCCGCAAGGAGCTGGCCTGGCTGCGCCGTGGCCCCCCGGCCCGCACCTCGAAGCCCCGGTTCCGTATCGACGCCGCGAACCGGCTCATCGAGGACGTGCCGGAGCCGCGCGACCGCCTCGGGCTGCAGCAGTTCGCCACCCAGCGTCTCGGCAAGGACGTGGTCGACCTCATCGACGTGGGCTATGCCCTGCCCGACGGCCGGGTGCTGCTCGACGACGTGTCCTGGTCGATCGGCCCCGGTGAGCGCATCGGGCTGATCGGCGTCAACGGGGCTGGCAAGACCACCCTGCTGCGGCTGCTGGCCGGCGACATCCAGCCCTCCGCGGGGCGGGTCAAGCAGGGCCGTACGCTCCGGCTCGGCCATCTCACCCAGGCCGTACGCGAGCTGGACGACTCCGAGCGGGTGCTGGAGTCGGTGCAGCGGCTGCAGCGGCAGGTGCGGCTGGAGACCGGCAAGGAGGTCTCCGCGACCACCCTGCTGGAGGACTTCGGCTTCACCGGCAACGGCCTGATGACCCGCGTCGGTGAGCTCTCCGGCGGCGAGCGGCGCCGGCTGCAGCTGCTGCGGCTGCTGCTGTCGGAGCCGAACGTGCTGTTCCTCGACGAGCCGACCAACGACCTCGACATCGACACCTTGCAGGTGGTCGAGGACTACCTCGACACCTGGCCGGGCACGCTGGTCGTGGTCTCTCACGACCGCTACTTCCTGGAGCGGGTCTGCGACCGCACGTACGCGCTGCTGGGCGACGGCCAGGTGGTGATGCTGCCCGGCGGGGTCGAGGAGTACCTCGAGCGCCGGCGCGCGAGCGCCGCCGACGCCACGGTCGCCACCAGCACGACGCCCGCCCCGGCCCGTACCTCGGACGCGGCCGCCCAGCGCCAGGCCAAGAAGGACCTGCAGCGCATCGAGGGACGCCTGGCCAAGATCGCCACCCGGGTCGGGCAGCTGCACGACCTGATGGCCGCTCATGCCGACGACTACGCCCGGCTGACCACGCTCGGGGAGGAGCTGAGCGGCCTGGAGGCCGAGCAGGCGACCCTGGAGGAAGAGTGGTTGGAGGCGGCCGAGGCCGCAGGCTGACGCCGCCTGCCTCATCCGCACCTGCCCCGGCCGCGTCTGGCGACGGTCAGCAGGGAGACGGCTGCTCCCGCTGCCATCCCAGATGAGGGACCTCTCAGCCGGTAGGCCCGCCCGGCCACGGGGCCCCTCGTTTGATCCCTTCGGGCGTACGCAGGCCTCGTGCTGCGACGCCCTCGCGCCACCGCCGAGCCCTGGCGGCGATCCGACCTGGAGGTTCTGCTGTTGTCTGCCGCCGCTCGTGCCGTCGTCTGTCGGCCGTGGGGCTCGCCCTCGCTCGGACCCTGCTCGGGCTCGTGTCTGACTCGTACGTGGCCGTGCGGCCCCTGGTCTCGGTGGGCGACCGGGTCTGGTGGGACTCCGACCGCGACGGCCTCCAGGGCGCCGGGGAGGCACCCGCCGAGGGCGTCACCGTGACGTTGTACGCCGCTGACGGCACCACCGTGGTGGCGACGACCACCACGGCTGCCGACAGCACGTAGGGGTTCGCCGACCTCGCGCCCGGCACGACCTCCCCGGCCCCGCCAAGCGGCGGCACCCTGCCGAGCACCGGGTCACCGGTCGGCCCGGCTGGTCTCGCTGGCGGCGTGGCGGTCGTGGCGACCGGTGCCCTCCTGGTCGCGGCAGCCCGCCGGCGGGCCTGAGTCAGCCCGCACGGCCATCCGGCCCCGCCCTGCGTCACCCAGCGTAGGAGCGGGGCCGACTGCGCATTCGAGGGGGAGCAGCACCGGCGTCTGGTGAGTCGACTGCGCGAGACGCAGCGCTTGTGTATCGTTTCAATCACACGCCACCGTCTCCTGTGAAGAGGGAGCGGTGAAGGCTCGTCGAGAGGACCCGCCATGACTCCCACCTTCGGCGACGGCGTCTGGCAGGCCCTGGAGAAGCAGGCCATCGAGCTGCCCTCCTGGGCGTTCGGCAACAGCGGCACCCGGTTCAAGGTGTTCACGACGCCGGGCACCCCGCGCGACCCGTACGAGAAGATTGCCGACGCCGCCCAGGTGCACCGCCACACCGGCCTGGCGCCCACCGTCGCGCTGCACATCCCGTGGGACCTCGTCGACGACCTCGGCGCGCTGCGCCGTCACGCCGAGGAGCACGGCGTGGCGCTCGGCACCATCAACTCCAACACGTTCCAGGACGACGACTACAAGTACGGCGCCCTCACCCACGAGGACCGAGCGGTGCGCCAGAAGGCGATCGACCACCACTACCGGTGCATCGACGTGATGGGCGAGACCGGGTCGCGCGACCTGAAGATCTGGCTCGCCGACGGCTCCAACTACCCCGGTCAGGCCGACCTTCGGGGCCGGCAGGACCGGCTGGCGGAGTCGCTGCAGCAGATCTACGCCCGGCTCTCGAGCGAGCAGCGCCTGGTGCTGGAGTACAAGTTCTTCGAGCCGGCGTTCTACCACACCGACGTCCCTGACTGGGGCACCGCGTACGCGCAGGTGACCGCACTCGGCGAGCGGGCGATGGTGTGCCTCGACACCGGCCACCACGCCCCCGGCACCAACATCGAGTTCATCGTCATGCAGCTGCTGCGGCTCGGCCGGCTGGGGTCGTTCGACTTCAACAGCCGCTTCTACGCCGACGACGACCTCATCGTGGGTGCCGCCGACCCGTTCCAGCTGTTCCGGATCCTGGTCGAGGTCGTTCGCGGCGGCGGCCTGAACAGCCCTGACGTGGCCTTCATGCTCGACCAGTGCCACAACGTGGAGGAGAAGATCCCCGGCCAGATCCGGTCGGTGCTGAACGTGCAGGAGATGACCGCCCGGGCGCTGCTCGTCGACGCCGACGCCCTGCGCGCGGCCCAGGTGGCGGGTGACGTGCTGGCCGCGAACGCGGTGCTGATGGACGCGTTCTACACCGACGTACGCCCCGCGCTCGCCGACTGGCGCGAGGAGCGCGGCCTCCCCACCGACCCCATGGCGGCGTACGCCGCCTCCGGCTACCGCGAGCAGATCGCCGCCGAGCGCGTCGGCGGCACGCAGGCCGGATGGGGCGCCTGAGATAACCCGACCGACAGGAGCACGTCGTGACCACCGCCGAGGACCTCATCCGCCGCTCGAACCGCCTGGGCGCCGACCCTCGCACCACGAACTACGCCGGGGGCAACACCTCGGCCAAGGGCACCGAGACCGACCCCGTGACCGGGGAGCCCGTCGAGCTGCTCTGGGTGAAGGGGTCCGGCGGCGACCTGGGCACCCTCACGGAGAAGGGCCTGGCCGTGCTGCGCCTCGACCGGCTGCGCGCGCTGCAGGGGGTCTACCCCGGCGTCGAGCGCGAGGACGAGATGGTCGCGGCGTTCGACTACTGCCTGCATGGCTTGGGCGGCGCGGCCCCTTCGATCGACACGGCGATGCACGGGCTGGTCGACGCGGCCCACGTCGACCACCTGCACCCCGACAGCGGCATCGCCTTCGCCACCGCTGCCGACGGCGAGCGGCTGACCGAGCAGGCGTTCGGCGGCAAGGTGGTCTGGGTGCCCTGGCGGCGACCGGGGTTCCAGCTGGGGCTCGACATCGCGGCGGTCAAGAAGGAGCACCCGGACGCAGTCGGCTGCATCCTCGGCGGCCACGGCATCACCGCCTGGGGCGACACCAGCGAGGAGGCCGAGGAACGATCGTTGTGGATCGTCCGCGCCGCGCAGGCGTACATCGATGAGCACGGCGAGGCGGAGCCGTTCGGCCCCGTACGCCCCGGGTTCGAGGCGCTGCCGGACCCGCAGCGCCGCGCCAAGGCGGCCGCCCTGGCCGCGACCATCCGTGGCCTGGCGTCGACCGACAAGCGGATGGTCGGCCACCTCACCGACAGCGAGGTGGTCACCGACTTCCTCTCCCGCGAGAAGGCCCCCGCGCTGGCCGCGCTCGGCACCAGCTGCCCCGACCACTTCCTCCGCACGAAGGTGAAGCCGCTGCTGCTCGACCTGCCCGCCGACGCCCCGGTCGAGGACTGCGTGGCGCGGCTGAAGGAGCTGCACGAGGAGTACCGGGCCGACTACACCGCCTACTACGAGCGGTACGCGACCGCCGGCTCCCCCGCCATCCGCGGCGCCGACCCGCTGGTCGTGCTGGTGCCGGGTGTCGGCATGTTCTCCTACGGCGCCACCAAGCAGACGGCCCGGGTCGCGGGCGAGTTCTACGTCAACGCCATCAACGTGATGCGGGGCGCCGAGGCGCTCTCGACGTACACCCCGATCACTGAGGAGGAGAAGTTCCGCATCGAGTACTGGGCGCTGGAAGAGGCCAAGCTGCAGCGGATGCCCGCACCGGGGACGCACCAAGGGCGGGTGGCGCTGGTCACCGGGGCCGCGAGCGGCATCGGCAAGGCCATCGCGACCCGGCTGGCCGCCGAGGGCGCCTGCGTCGTCGTGGCCGACCTCGACGTGGAGAAGGCGCAGTCGGTGGCGGCCGGGCTCGGCTCGGCCGACGTCGCCGTCGGCGTCAGCGCGAACGTCGCGGACGCCGCGGGTGTGCAGGCGGCCGTGGACGCCGCTCTGCTGGCCTTCGGCGGCCTCGACCTGGTGGTCAACAACGCCGGCCTCTCGCTCTCGAAGCCGCTGCTGGAGACCACCGAGGAGGACTGGGACCTGCAGCACGACGTGATGGCCAAGGGCTCGTTCCTCGTCTCCCGTGCCGCGGCGAGGCCGCTCATCGAGCAGGGCATGGGCGGGGACGTGATCTACATCTCGTCGAAGAACTCGCTGTTCGCCGGGCCGAACAACATCGCCTACTCCGCCACGAAGGCCGACCAGGCCCACCAGGTGCGCCTGCTGGCCGTCGAGCTCGGCGAGCACGGGGTGCGCGTCAACGGCATCAACCCCGACGGCGTCGTGCGCGGCTCGGGCATCTTCGCCGCCGGCTGGGGCGCCAACCGCGCCGCGACCTACGGGGTCAAGGAGGAGGACCTCGGCCAGTTCTACGCCAACCGCACGATCCTCAAGCGGGAGGTGCTGCCCGAGAACGTCGCCGACGCCGTGTACGTGCTCACCGGGCCCGAGCTCTCCCGCACCACGGGTCTGCACATCCCGGTCGACTCCGGCGTGGCAGCCGCGTTCCTGCGATGACCGTCGCGGCCGTCGACCTCGGGGCCACCAGCGGGCGGGTGATCCTCGGTCGCGTGGTCGACGGCGAGCTGCGCACGCATCACCTGGCCCGGTTCCCCAACGATCCCGTACGCACCCCGGACGGCCTGCACTGGAACCTGCTGGAGCTCCACCGGCAGGTGCTGCTGGCGCTCACGCAGGCCGAGCGTGACGCGCCCGGTGAGGTGCGCAGCCTCGGCATCGACTCCTGGGCCGTCGACTACGGGCTGCTGCGGGGCGGCCGGCTGCTGGGGGTGCCCTACCACTACCGCGACGGGCGCACCGAGGCGGGGGTCGCGGCGGTCCACGCACGGGTCGGTGCCGCCGAGCTGTACGCACGCAACGGCTTGCAGCACCTGCCGTTCAACACGATCTTCCAGCTCGCCAGCGAGGGCGACCTGCTGGAGGTCGCCGACCGGATGCTCCTGGTGCCCGACCTGCTGGGCCACTGGCTGACCGGCGCCGAGGTGGCCGAGCGCACCAACGCGTCCACAACCGGCCTGCTCGACGCCCGGACGCGGGAGTGGGACCTGGGCCTCGCCGGCACGCTGGGGATCCCCGCGCGGCTGCTGCCTCCGCTCGTCGACGCCGGGACGGTGGTCGGCTCGCTATCGCCCGAGGTCGCCGCCGTGGTCGGGCGCACCATCGACGTCGTCGCCGTCGGCTCCCACGACACCGCCTCCGCGGTGGTGGCGATCCCGAGCACCAGCCGTGACGTCGCGTACGTCTCCTGCGGCACCTGGGGTCTGGTCGGGCTGGAGCTCGACGCACCCGTGCTGAGCGAGGCGGCGCGGCTGGCGGGCTTCACCAACGAGGGTGGCGTCGACGGCCGCACCCGCTTCCTGCACAACGTGATGGGCCTGTGGCTGCTGTCGGAGTCGCTGCGGCACTGGGAGCCCGCCGCGACCGACGCGCAGCGCTCCAGCCGCCTCGCCGAGCTGCTCGCCGAGGCCGGGCGGGTCGACAAACCCGTGGCGGTGGTCGACGTCAACGACGACGCCTTCCTGCCGCCCGGCGACATCCCCGGGCGCATCCAGGCCTGGTGCCGGGATCACGGGGAGCCGGTGCCCGGGAGCCCCGCCGAGGTCGTACGGAGCATCGTGGAGAGCCTCGCCGCCGCGTTCGCCGCCGCCGTCGCGGAGGCGGGCCGGCTGGCCGACCGGGAGGTGAGGGTGATTCACGTGGTGGGCGGTGGGGCCGCCAACACGATGCTGTGCCAGTCGACCGCGGACCGCTCCGGCCTGCCGGTGGTCGCGGGCCCGGTGGAGGCGACGGCTATGGGAAACCTGCTGGTGCAGGCCCGCGCGCACGGATGGCTGCCGGGCGACCTGGAGAGCCTGCGCGCGGTGGTGGCGCGGTCGTCCCAGCTGACCCGGTACGAGCCGCGTCGCGGCAGCCGTCAGGACAGTCGTTCGTAGAGTCGGGTGAGCTCGCCCGCGACCACGGCGGGGCTGAACCGGCTCCGCGCGTACGCCCGGACGATCTCGGTGTCGTACTCGTCAAGCGTGGCCGTGAACCCCCGCAGGGTGTCGGCGACGGCGGCGGGTGTCGAGGCGTCGGTAAACCGGCCCACGTCGTCGTTGACGAACCCCTCCGGCCCGCCGCAGCGGCTGGCCAGCACGGGCACCCCGGCGGCCATCGCCTCCGCGTACACGACGCCGAAGGTCTCGAGCTCGCTCAGCAGCACGAAGCCGTCGGCCGCGGCGAGCTGCTCGGCGAGCCGTTCCCGCGGGAGCGCACCGAGCAGGGTGAGGCCGTCGACGGCCACCGCCTCGACCGCGACCCGGTCGGGGCCGTCCCCCACCACGGTCAGGGTGGCGTCGAGTTCCGGCCGCGCGAGTGCGTATGCCTCGGCCAGCAGCGGCACCCGCTTGCGCGGTGTGAGGAACGCGGCGGTGAGCAGGCGGGCGGGGGTGCCCGGAGCGCGGGGCACGCGTGGCAGTGCGAACGCGTCCACGTCGACGACGTTGCCGACCACGGTGGCACGCACCCCGTACACCTCCGCCAGCCGCCCCGCCAGCCACGGGCTCACGGCGACCACGGCGTCTGCGGCGGCGTACGCCTTCTGGGCGACGGCATCCTCCTCCGGCGTCAGCGTGCCCCCGAGCCGTGACGAGTGCTCGGTGACCACGAGCCGGTACCCGTCACCCCGTCCGCGACGCGCCGCCGCCCCGAACCGCGCGAAGTGGGCGTGCACCACGTCGGGCTCGCCGCCGAGCAGCGACCGCAGAGGGCTCCGTGCCAGGCGCCAGGCGAGCCGCAGTGCCACGTCGGTGGCCGCCGGGCCCACCCCGCCGACCGGGAGCGACACCAGCACGGCGTCGAGACCGGCCAGGGGCGTGCGGCGTACGCCCCAGGGCCGGCGGCGGCGCGCGCTGCGGACGTCGAGGGCCACGACCACCACCTGGTGCCCGGCACCGGCCAGGGCCAGGGCCTGGTCGACCTCGAACCGGCCGAGCGTCGGGTCGCCCGGCTCGGGCAGACCGCGGGCGATCACGGCCACCCTCATGCCGTACGGCCTTCCGCGCGGTTCACGACCACCGTGCCCAGGGCCAGGTCGTCGAGCCCGCGACGCTCGGCGCCGATCACCAGCGCCGGCAGCACGGCCGCCTTGACCAGGGCGCGCACCGCGGAGCGCCACAGGCCGATGGGGCCACCGGAGGTACGCACGACCGCGACCCGTGCCAGCAGCTGACCGAACGACCCCGACGTCAGCCACGTGAGCACGGTCTTCTGCACCACGTACACGCCGAGCACCGTGAACCCGCGCCAGCCCCCGCCGTGCAGGGCCCCCGGGCCGAAGAGCAGCGCGGCCAG
>CAKZHP010000034.1 GCA_936924635.1 uncultured Propionibacteriaceae bacterium | reverse complement strand
GTGCACGACCTGGAGCTGCAGCTCGCTGACGCGGTGATCCGCCAGGCCGAGGCCACGCTCACCGTCGCCGACGACGCGATCCTCGCCAAGCTGGACCGCGAGGTCCTGGGCCTGCGCGATCAGGTCGCCGCTCTCGCCAACGGGGCCGTCTGATGCCCGGCTGGCTGACCTGGCTGACGCCGGCCCGTCGCAAGGCGGTCTACGGCACCCTGGCCGCCCTCGGTGGTGCCCTGCTGGTCTGGGGCGTCGTCTCCGACTCGCAGGTGCAGCAGTGGCTCGCCGTGGCCGACGCGGGCCTGACGCTGCTCGCGCTCGCGATGGCGTCGACCGCCGCCCGCCGTGCGGACTGGACCCGCATCTACGCCGCCGCGGCGGTGCTGCTGGGGGCACTCGTCGCCGCCGGCGTGCTGAGCGGCGACATGGGCGACAAGCTGACCCGCACCCTCGCCATCGCCGTGGCTGTCCTGCCGCTGTGGCGCGCGTACGAGCGCACCGACACCACCGTCGCCTCGGGCGCCCCGACCACCGAGGCCGCCATCCCGTCTGCCGGCGAGGACCTGACCATCGTGCCTCCCGTGCCCCTGCCACCCCAGCCGCCGGTCACGATCGACGACACCGAGGCCGAGGTGCGCCAGGCGCTCCACCGCGGGGACTGACCGTGGACTGGGCAGCGCTGTACGCGACCGTCTCCGACCTCGGCTTCCCTGGGGCGCTGCTGATCGCTGTCGTCGCCATGACGCGGGGCTGGGTGATCCTGCCGCGTGAGCTGGCCGCGCTCAAGGAGGCGTACGACACCCTCAGCGCCGCGCACTCTCAGCGGGGCATCCAGCTGGAGAAGCTGACGGACGCGCACGCGACGTTGGTCAGCCAGGTGGCGAGCAACGTCGCCCAGCTCCTAGATGCCGGGCGGTCTGCTCGCGAGCGGGACCGGGGGTGAGCGTGGTGGCTGACGGGGCTTGGGCGTCCAGGGGTCATCGGGCGCGCCTGCTGTGGTCTCGGCGGGCTGCCGTCGAGGCGAAGCGGGCGGCGGCCGAGGTGCAGCGTGACGAGTCGCGCATCGACGAGCTGATCGCCCGTGGGGCGGAGGTGGCGGCGGGGTTGCTGCGCCGCCAGGAGGAGAACCATGTCGGGGAGGCGCTCACCGCGCTCTTCGCGGGACCGAGGGGGAGAGAGTGAAGGACAACCAGAAGGCCAGATGGTCCGGGGTGGCGCTCGCCGCTCCCGTCTTCACGGTGGGCGGGCTGCTGCTCGGCGCTGTGATCCACCAGGTATTCCCAGAATCGCTCCCCATCGGCGAGGTAGCACACGCCAGGGAAGTGATGGTCCAGCTGCTCACGGGCCTGACGTTCGCGTTCTGGGTCGGGCTGTCCATCTTCTCGGTGAGCTACAGCCTGCTGCTGCCGTGGCACGAAAAGCCGGCTGGGCGCTACCTGATGGGCTCCCTGATGGCGCTGTGGGGCCTGACCTCAACGGGCCTGGCCCGCCGCGTCGGGCTCAACGACCTGGCCGACATCACCGCCACCCTTGTCTACCTGTTCGGGCTGGGCGCGGTCATCCTCGGCCTCGCGTTGCTGCTGGCGCCCATCTTCCGCGCCCGGAAGGCGGCCAAGGGCGACGGTGGGACGTCGGCCGCCACGGAGAATGGGGGCTGACGTGGACCTGCCTTCTGGCTACGAGTACGGTCGCGTCGTCGGTCGTCTCCTGATCGGGACCGGCGACAGTGCGGACGCGGGCGAGCTGCCCGATGCCCGCCCTGCCGCTGGCGTCCGGGTGCGCTTCGCGCCGACCGTCGCGTCGCGCGTGGTGCCCGGGACCCCGCCGTCGCCCAAGGTGCTGCACTCGACCGTGGAGTGCAGCATCGACGCGACCACCGGCGACCTCATCGGCCCCGACAAGACCAGCGCCGGCGTGTGGCTGTGGGCGGGCGTGTGGCAGGTGTCGTTCACCGGTGAGGCGATCGCGCCGTACCTGATCGAGGTCACCGCCGCTCACACCGCCGACAGTCCGCTCGATCTGTTCGTGGCGGAGCCGTACGTGCCGCCCGTGGGGACGACGTTGCAGGTGGTGCCGGTCCCGGCTGGGATTGCGGACGGCCAGACCCTCATGTACGCCAATGGCAAGTGGGTGGCTGCCGACCCGGCCGCCGGGGTGGACCTGTCGGGGTACTCGACCACGCAGGCGGTGCAGCAGCAGATCGCCGCCGTCCGGGCTGCGACGGTCAGGGTCTTCTCGATCACCGACCCGGCGTACGGGTCCGGCGTGGGCCAGGGCAATGCCCAGGCCGACACCGCCGCGCTGCTCGCTGCGCACGCTGCCGCGAAAGCTGCCGGGGGAGGGGTCATCTACGCCCCGGCCGGCCGGTACAAGATCAACCAGTGGCCGACCTTCGAGTGCACGTACAACGGCCAGGCGACCCTGCCGTACGCGCTCCAGGGCGACGGCAAGTCCATGACGATCTTCGAGTCGTACGCCCCGGACAACGCCACCAGCCTCACCGCGACGTGCCCGCAGTACGACCTGGCGAATGTTCCCGAGGGTGCGCCGGAATGGCGCGGCTTCACCATCGACGGAACGCATTCCGGGGGCTCGGGAATCGTCTGGCAGAACATTTCTTCGGTGACATTCTCGGACATTCGCATCGCCAACTTCCGTCAGGGCGACGCATTCCGTTTCCACAATCGGAACGGGTGGTGCGAGAGGGTCACGATGCAGGCCGTCGAGGTGGACCGATGCCTGATCGCGCTGCACTACCTGGTGACCGACACCGGGTACGCCTCGTACGACTACTGCGACATGTCGCTCGCGGTGACCTCGGACGCCGACCAGCACGTCGTGGTCTCCGAGGTCAACACGTCGAGCGTCGGAAACGGCAGCATCGACCGTGTCGGGACGCGCCTCAAGCTCGTGGCGAACTGCCTCGCGGGTTGGTCGAAGAACGACGGCAACCTGTTCTGGATCAGGGGCTTCGACAAGTGGGGTCAGGACGTCCAGGTGATGGTCAATGCGGAACGTGGCGGAGGTTCGCCGTTCCCGCATACGGCGTTGCGGATCGACTCGACCGAGGGGTATTTCTCCCCGGACGGGCAGGTCATCACCTACGGTCTCGCGAATGTGGTCACCCAGGGGGCGTGGCAGTGTCAGCCGACCGGCTGGGTCGGCCTGCCGGGCATCACGGGCGACGGGACCGGCAGCCCGTGGCTGACGCACCCGCAGCGGCAGCGCCGGTGGGTGTTCGACATGCCCAACGCGTACCCGTCGAGCATCGCCTCGGGCCAGTCGTGGAAGAACGAGCTGCCCGGTGACGTGCTGGTGACCATCCCCGTGACCTTCACCGGTGCCGGGACCGCCGCGTGGAACGTGCAGGTGTGGGGCGGCCTGCCGGCTGGCCCGACCATCGCCAAGGGGCCGAACGGCACCACGGTGCCGCTGACGTTCCTGCACCCCGCCGGGACGTGGGCGCGGGTCGACGTGACCGCGGGGACCATCGGCGCCCCCGTCGCCCGCTGGATCTAGGAGACCCATGCTGCACACGCTCACAGGCCGCATCCAGGCCAACCGGATCGTCGGCGTCGCCTCGCAGGCCGACGGCACCCCCGCCCAGGGGAAGGTCGTGCTGGAGCCCCGCGACCGCACCGTCTCGGCCGCCCTCGGTGTCGTCGTCGGCACCACCGCGCACGAGGCCGACCTCAACCTCGACGGGACCTTCGAGGTGCGGGTCGAGCCGGGCCGCTACCGGGGGCGCGCCCCGGGGTGCGGGACGTTCTTCTTCACGATGCCGGACGCGGACGCTGACCTGGCCGACCTGGTCGTCGTCGGTGGAACCCCGGCCGCGCCCGACTCGGTCGAGGCGCTGAAGGCCCGCGTCGTCGAGCTGGAGCAGCTCGGCGGCGGCACAGGCGGCACGGGAGACCCCGTGCTGGTGGATCAGACCGCGATCCTCGCGGCACTAGAGAGGGCATCACGATGACCAGTACCCCGATCCAGGCTGCGATGGAGAGCCTGGCCACCTCGATGGGCACCAAGCTCAAGGCGAAGGCGGACGTGACCGCGCTCGCCGCGAAGGCTGACGTCTCGGCCCTGGCGGACAAGGCCGACGCGTCCACCGTCAGCGCGCTGGCGACCCGCGTCACCGCCGCCGAGACCGCCCTGTCGCAGACCCCGACGCCGGTCACGGTCGACATGGGCCCGATCCTCGCGGCGCTCGGCTGATGGCCGTCGCATCCGTCCAGGTGGCCCTGGAGACCATCGCGGGCGCTGTTGCCGAGGCCAGGGAGCGGGCGCAGGTCCAGGCCGCGCTCGACACCGCCGAGCAGGTCGGCTACACGTACACCCCCCGGGTGCGCCGCACGAACCTGGCCCTGCCCAGCGACGTTACGGCGTGGGAGGCGTACTACTGGCGCGAGAGCGGCTGGTGCTACGTCAAGCTCGGCCACCTCACCTACGCCGGCACCGGGCGGGTCTCCTTGGGCAACCTCGGCACCCTCATGCGCCCGGCGGGCAACGGCGGGTCGGACGGCACGGCCTGGTTCCCGACCGTGGCCGCGCGGTGCTACGGCAGCTCGAACACACCGATCAGCCCCGCGCTGCCAGTGGTCGTCAGCCCCGACGGCGAGCTGTTCATCGAGCGCGTCGGCCCGACCACCCAGGACGGGCAGGAGGTGTACGTCGACGCGGTGGTGTCGTGGCCGGCGGTCGAGCCGTGGACGGTGGCGAAGTTCAAGGCCGACCACGGGGCGACGCCGTTCTGGCGCAACGATTTCCGCACGTCGGCAGACCTGGCGCGGATCACCAAGCGCCGGGGCTTCGACCGGGCCGACTGGCTCTACGGGAACCCCATCAATCCGAGCATCGAGCAGACCAAGGAGTACGTCGAGGCGAACGTCACCCTCTCAGAGTTCGGGCTGCGGGTGCAGGTCACCCAGAACGCCGCCGGCGAGTACCTCGGCGGGTACGCATCGACTGCTCTCGACACCGCCTCGCACATCAACGGCAACTTCCTCGTGGAGTCACTGATTTACTTCCCGCCGGAGCCGAACTACCTGCCCTCGCAGTGGATGCTGCTGCCGGTCGAGGGCGACTGGCACGAGTTCGACGGGCCCGAGGTCGAGGCCGACGAGCGCGGCTTCTACCGGGCTACCGCCAACCGGCACCGGTACGCCCCCGACCATGACTGGATTCTCGGCGACCGGACGTACGGCGCGAGCCCGGTCGGTTGGCACCGGTACGGGTTCGCCCGGGTCGGCGACACTGCGCACGTCTTCTTCGACGGGTTGCACTCGTGGTCCTTCGACTGCGCTGGGATGCCGACCGGACCCTGGTACCTGGTGTGGTCGATGGGTCCCATCCGGACGACCGGCCCGGGCCCGGCGCCGGCGTCGATGTACGTCCGCAGCGTCGAGGTGTCGCACCTGGCGTAGGCTGACCCCCCAGCGCCGCCACCTCTCACGGCAACCGGCCACCGGCCACCTGCCGCGCATGTGGCGGACATCGTCTCGAAGGCCCCCGGCTCCCTCGTGGAGCCGGGGGCCTTTCGGCGTCGCTAGCGGCTGGCGCGGGGGGCGAACGTCTTCCCCCATGCGCGAATCTCGACCTGTGCCCGGCGCTGTGCCTCGATGGCAGGGTGCGCGATGGGGGCGCCCTTGGCGTCGGCGATGACCAACCCCTCGGTCGCCACGCGCCGTGCCGCGTCGCGCTCGATGTGGACCTGGCCACAGTATGCCTCGAAGCCCGGTCCGGGTCGGTACCCTTCGGCCACGAGCTCATCCCAGACTGCCTGGATGGGTGCGGGGAGGTTCATCGCGCGTCCTTTGCGAGGTTCAGGGGGCCGGTGTGGATGGTGCGGGTGATCTCGATGCCCAGCTGGGGCTGGACGGACTCGACGTCGGGGAGCTTCGGGGTGGTGCGGTAGGTGGCTCCCGCGGGGAGCTCGCCCCAGAGAGAGTCGGCGATGCCGAGGATGAACTCGGCGGTGGTCGGGTCGTCCATCATCGAGAACTGCTCGCTGCGGGGGTTCAGGTTCAGGTTCATCGACGACTGGATGACGACGTGCCAGTCGTCGTTGTGGACGACGACGAACTTGGCGTGGGTGCGGGTGGTGCGGATCGAGTCGTCTCCGAAGAGGTCGGCGACGTCGGTGCCCTTGGCTTGGCCGCGCTTGTCGCTGGAGTCCATGATGAAGCGGCAGGACAGCATGCGACCGTCGGAGCGGAAGGCTTCGGCGCGCTCGACGTCGTAGAAGCCGGCCGACCAGGTGGAGATGAGGACGTGGGCGGGTCCGGTGATGTCGAGGGTTGCCTCGATGAGGTCGAGCAGGGAGAACTGCCCCATGGTGAGACCGAAGGCGATGTCGGTGTCGTGGTCGAAGCCGGCGATGGTGTCGCGGGCGCTGGCGACCTTGGAGAGACGAGCTCGTCGCTGGGTGGTCTTGGGGCGCAGGACGGCGACTCCGGCGGTGGTCATGCGTTGCTCCTGTCTGCCTTGACGATCCTGCCGATGTGGCGCTCGTCCAGCCCGGTGACCTGGGCGATGCGGTAGGCGGTGGTGCCGGCCGCGTGCTCGGCGCGGATCGCGGCGTGGAGGTCGGCGCGGGCCGAGGCCAGGGTTGCCTCGGCGGCGCGGTAGGTGGCGACGGCGTCGGTTAGGCTCACGCCAGGTCCTCCCGGATGGACGCGAGGGTGGCCTCGTCACCCTGGACGTCGAGGTAGTCGACCAGCGCCTGCTGGGTTGCGGGGTCGTCGACGTCGAGGCCCAGGTCGTGCGCCTCGTCGCGGCCGATGAGGAGGGCCAGCGCCTCAGCGCCTGCGTACACAGCCTCGGTGTCGGCGTGCTGCAGGATGTAGGCGGCGATGGCGTCGCCGTCGTCGGCCAGCTCGATGAGGTCGATCACGGGCACGTCCACCTCGGCGATGCGGGCCGCGGCAATCCGATGGGTGCCGGTGACGGCGAGGTCGCCCCAGGTCAGGATGGGTGCGCCGACCCAGCCGTTGGCTGCCATGTCGCTGGCGAGGGCCTGGACGCGGCCGGCGTGGGGGTCCTGGTGCGAGCAGTGCTCGTTGAGGGCCTGGATGCTGTGGGCGTTGCGGGTGTCGGTCGCTGTCGTCGTCATGTCTCAATACTGGCACATGTCCGGTACTGGCGCAAGGCTAGTACCGGAAGATGAGAGAACTCTCATCTTGGAGCGACTCACTCGATGAACCGCTAGCCCTCGATCATCCGCGACATGCGCTCGGCCCGCTCCCGGTCCCGCTCGGCGTCGGCCACCTGGTACAGCATCGCCACCCCCGGCTGCGTGTGGCCGAGCATCCTCATCACCTCCCGCACCGTCGCCCCCGACTGCGCGGCCAGGGTCGCCCCGGTGCGGCGCAGGTCGTGCAGGGTGAGGCTCGGGCGCTTGATCCTCTCTGCTGCCCGCTTGTGCGCCTCCCTGAGCACCGTCTGCCCCATCGGTGACACCCCGTCGCTGGCTGGGAAGAGCAGCCCTGTGGGCTCCCCGGTGTGCGCGTCCGCCCATGAGCGGAGCGCCGGCGCCAGGTGCGGTGGGACCGCCACCGTGCGCACACCCGCCCTGGTCTTGGGTGGTCCGATGTGCCAGGTCATGCGCCCACCCCGGCCCACCCGGGTCACCGTCTGTGCGACCCGCACCGCCGCCCCGTCGTCGAGCACGTCGCAGCGGCGCAGGCCACGGACCTCGCCCGAGCGGAGCGCGCACCACGCGGCGAGCAGCAGCGGCAGGGCATGCCGGTCTGCCGCTGCCGTGTACTGCATGAGCTCGGCTGCGGACAGCGCCTCAGACTCCCGTTTCGGCTGCGGCTTCCCGGCGCCCTTGATGCGGCACGGGTTGCGGTCGATGAGCTCGTCCTCGACGGCGTCGGCCAGGATCGACCGGAGCAGCTGGTACGCGGCGCCGTTCTGCGTCGGCGTGCCGGTGGGGAGGCTGTCGTGCCAGCGTTGCACGTCGGCTGGGGTGAGGTCGACCAGGGCGCGGCCGCCGAGGGTGGGCAGGATCGCCAGGTCGAGCAGCTTGCTGTACAGGTCGACGGTGGAGGGGCGCAGCGGCCGCCGTGCTCGAGTGGCCCGCCTGCGCACGGTCGCGGCTGCGTACTCGCGCACGGTGAACGCGTCGGCCTTGCCGATGGGGTCGCGCCGGTCGGGTGGGGTCCAGGCGCCGCGGTCGATCAGGAGCTCCTCGTCGCGGAGCCACACCTCGGCGTCGGCCTTGACCAGGTAGGTGGTCCAGGCCTTGTGCCGTCGCCCGTCGGGGCCGGTGTAGGTCGCCTG
>CAKZHP010000033.1 GCA_936924635.1 uncultured Propionibacteriaceae bacterium | reverse complement strand
CGGGGGGCGGGCGCCGCCCGCCCCCCGGCCCTCTCGACACCGAAGGAGCACCCGTGACCGTGTACGCCGTCGCCCTCTCCAAGGGCGGGAGCACCAAGACCACCACCGCCGCCGAGCTCGTCGCGGCGCTGGCGCGCCGCGGCCGCCGCGTGCTGGCGATCGACCTCGACCAGCAGGGCAACCTCTCCCGCCGGATGGGACTGACCGACAGCACCGAGGTCAGCGCCGTCGCCGCCGATGTGCTCACCGCCGAGGCCACCGCCATCGAGGCGGCCGTCCCGGCCGCCAGCGTCCCCGGCGCCGACGTCCTCGTCGGCACCCACGACCTGGCCGACCTCGACCAGCAACCCGAGGTCATCACGTCCCTGCGGGACCACCTGCCCGAGGTCGCGGGGGAGTGGGACGACGTCGTGATCGACACCCCGCCCGCGCTCGGGCTCGTCACCCTCGCCGCCCTCGCCGCCGCCGACGTCGTCGTCGCCGCGCTCGTCTGCCAGACCGAGGCATACGACCAGCTCGGCCGCCTGGTACAGGTCATCGACCGCCGCGTCACCCGGATGAAGCGGGACCAGCGCCTGCACTGGATCGTCCCGACCCGCCACGACCGGCGCCGCCTCCTCGACCGCGACGTCATCGAGACCCTCGAAAAGGAGTACCCCGGCCGCGTCACCACCCCCGTCCGCGAGGCCGTCGCCGCCGCCGACGCCTACACCGCCCGCATGCCCGTCAGCGTCTACGACCCCGAGTCGCCCGTAGCCCGCGACTACGCCGCCGCCATGACGCAGATCATCGGCACCCCCGAGCCCGACGCCGCCGACTGACGCGACCACATAGACCAACACGACCAGCCCCACCAAGGAGACCACGATGGCACGCCGCCCACGGACCACCCTCGCCGACCGGAACGACGCCGCGATCAGCGGCCCCGATATGCCGGAGCCCGCGCGCAGCGCGGCGCCGGCGCCGCGCCCGGTCCGGCGGAAGGTCGAGGAGCCTGCCCCGCCGGCGAACGCCGCCAGCTCGACCCAGCGCGTCGGGATCTACCTGACCCGCGAGGAGTTCGACGACGCCCGCGCCGCCTACCTCGCGGACTGGACCGCCGGGGGAGAGGCGGACACGTTCGCCCGGTGGGTCGCCCAGGTCCTCGAGGAGCACGCCGCGCGCAGCCCGCAGGAGCGGGCCCACGTCGCGCGGCCAACGGAGGAGGGTCGAGGAGGCTCGACCCGCTCCGTGGCCATCCCCACCGACACGATCGGACGCATGCGCGCCGCGATCGCAGAGGACCAGCGGCACGGCCGCTGGCCCACCGACAGCGGATGGTGCGGTGACGCCCTCGCCGCCGCCGCGGCCCGAGCGCGCGCCGCCAACGGCGGCACCCTCCCGGTGCCGCCCGCCCGTCTCCCGAACAGGCTCGTCCGATGACAGCCGGTCGTGCACCGGGCGCAACTGCCGTGAACCCGGCGCGGCCCGCTGGCCAGCTGTCGTGGGCTCTGGCGACACTGGCTGCGATCAGCCTCTGCGCGGTTCTGGGTGGCGCGGTGGCGCTGGGCCTCGACAGGCCAGACCGCTACTACGGTCTGGGTGCGATCACCTCTGGCCTGGGCACGGTGGTGTTCCTCTTCGGTTTGCGGTGGTGGCGACCGCACGACGACTACCTCGTTCGCCGAGGTCTCGAAGAGGTTGGCGCGCCGCTCTTGGCGTGCGCCACCACCTGCCTCGTCGCCGTCTACAGCCCTGCAGGGGTGCTCGGGGATGCCAAGGACATCATCGTCGGGCTGCTGGGCACGGTCGCTGGCGTAGGGGCCCTGAAGATCCTCTTCCACGGCTGGATCGGCCCGCCGGACGAGCTGCAGTCCGGGGCCGTCCAGACGGCTGGTGGTGATGGTGATGGTGCCCTCAGGAGTGTCGGAGCGAAGGTCGAAAACGACCGTTTCTGCGCACCCGGGGGTGACGGGTCGGGCACCTGTGGAGTTGATCGGTGGATGGCGTGCTTCTGGTGGGGGTGAGTGGCGTTAGCTGGTGATGAGGGTGCTGGCGGCTGCTTCGATGACGTCGTCGGTGATGGTGTCGAGTTGGTTGATCTTCAGGACGCGTCCGATTTGGGGGAAGAGGCGCTCGAGGAGGCGGAAGTTGCCTCGGGTGATGCGTTCGATCGCGGCGATGGCCTGGGCGTCGGTGAAGTCTTCGGGGTCGAGGGTGCGGCCGAGGCGCTTCCAGTGGCAGGTCAGGACGAACAGCAGTTCCTCGCGCGCGAGGGCGCGGTAGCGGTGGGAGAACCCGAGGCGGCTGTAGAGCTGGGGGTAGTGGCGGAACCGCTGGTCGATGCCGGGCATCCCGATGAACATGAGGGCGACGTGGTGGCGGTCGTGGAGGTCTCGGAGTAGCTCGAGTGAGGTCGGCGTGAGACGTTCGGCCTCGTCGATGATGATCAGCTCGGTGAAGTCGATGGTGCGGGGAACTTCGGTGGTCGTGATCTTCCCGATCGCGCAGAGATGCTCGTAGATCAGCACTCCGACCTTGCCGCGGTAGAACTCGATGTCGCGCATGAGATCGCGGTGCTTGGCGAGGACCTCTGGGGTGTAGAACACGGTGCGGGAGCGGTGGGCGGCGGCGTAGTGTTTCAGGTCGGCCTCGCTGCGTGGCCCCCAGGCTTGGATGAAGGGTTCGAGGGTGTCCCAGTGGGCGTACCGGCGGGCGGACTGCGTCTTACCAACCCCGGCCTCGCCGTGGCAGATGCCGATGGTGACGTCCTTGCGGATGGCGCCGGCGAACTCGGTGAAGCGGCGGTGTTCCTTGGTGACGATGAAGTCGCGGTTCATCTACTCGTCCTCTTCGTAGGTCTTCAGGCGCTTCCTGGGCCGTCGCGCCATCCTCGCTCCGTCCGTGATGCTCCCGCCGACGAGCGCGGGAGGACTCTGTGAACCTGTACGCTGTACATGTACATTAGTACAGGTACAGACCCAGGGTGGCGAAGGCCGTACGGAGGAGACCCCGATGAGTAATCCGGAGGAGCGGGCCAGCACGCAGAAGAGCCCACGTGACCCCGAAGCGCGCCGAGGCGCGATCGTCCAGGCCGCGGCGGACCTCCTCGTCGAGTCCGGCGACCTCACCCATCGACTGGTGGCGGCACGCGCTCAGATCCCTCTGGGGTCGACCACCTACTACTTCGCCTCCCTCGATGAGCTGCGCGCGGCGGCACTGGAGCACCTGGCCAACGAGCTCGTAACCGAGCTTGCGCAGATGCAGCAGGAGCTCGCCGCGGCAGACGGGGATCCCGCCGTGCTGGCCGGCTTGCTGCACGACTACCTCAGCGACGCCGACCAGGTCCGCGCGGACGCCGCCCTGTACAGCAACGCCGCGCACGATCCCGCGCTACGGCGCCTAGCCCTGCGCTGGTTCGACGGGTTCGTCGAGATGGTCTCGCAGTGGACCGACCCGGTGACCGCCCGCAACATCGCCGTCTTTGTCGACGGCGCGAGCTTGCACGCCTTGCTGACCGGCACCCCCCTGGACCGCTCGGCGCTGACCAGCGCCCTGACCGCCCTGCTGGGCATCCGGAACGAGGACGCATGACCACCAACGACCACGTCCGCGACCTTGCCGCGACCGTCGGGCCGTCGGAGCAGCGGGCGCCGTTGCGCGCCTGGCTCGGGCTCGGCGTCCTCGTCCTGGCCGTCACGCTGCTCGCGATCGACGGCACCGTGCTCGCACTGGCGATCCCGTCCCTGGCCGCCGACCTGGGGGCCACCTCCACCGAGCTGCTGTGGGTGGGGGACGTCTACTCGCTCGTGCTGGCCGGGCTGCTCATCACGATGGGCAACGTCGCGGACCGGTTCGGGCGGAAGAAGGTGCTGCTGATCGGCGCCACCGTGTTCGGGATCGCCTCGGCGGTCGGCGCGTTTGCCCCCACCGCCGGGGTCCTCATCGCGGCACGAGCCGCACTGGGCATCGCCGGCGCCACGATCATGCCCTCGACGCTGTCGTTGATCCGCTCGATGTTCACCCACCGCCAGCAGCGCACCCGCGCGATCGCGCTGTGGGCCGCCGGCGCCAGCGGCGGCGCGGCACTCGGCCCGCTCGTCGGTGGCGCGCTGCTCGAGCAGTTCTGGTGGGGCTCGGTTTTCCTGATCAACATCCCCGTCATGCTGATCCTGCTCGCGGTCGGTATCCCGCTGCTGCCCGAGTCCCGGCATCCCGCACCCGGACCGTTCGACCTGCCCAGCGCGGGACTGTCCATCGCCGGCGCGGTCGCGCTGGTCTTCGCGGTCAAGACCGTCGCGAAGGACGGGCTCACCGTGCCGTTCGCGCTGTCCTTCGTCCTCGGCGCCGTGGCGCTGTGGGTGTTCGTGCGCCGCCAGCGGACCTTGGCGTTCCCGCTGATCGACGTCTCGCTGTTCCGGTCCCGATCGTTCACCGGCGCCATCGTCGGGACGTTCGTGGCAGTGTTCGCGATGAGCGGCCTGCTGTTCTTCTTCTCCCAGTACCTGCAGCTCGTGGAGGGGCACAGCCCGCTCGCCGCGGGTCTGCGCGAGCTCCCGCTGGCCCTGGCGATGCTGTTCGTGCCGCTGTTCGCCGGCGTCGCCGCGCGCCGCCTGGGCGTCAACCGGTCGGTCGGGATCGGCCTGGTGCTCGGCGCCGCCGGGCTCGTCACGATCGCGTTCGCCGAGAGCTCCGGCAGCTACACCTGGATCGCTGTCGGGCTCGCCGTCATCGGTCTGGGCGCCGGCCTCGCGTACACCTTGACCACCGACGCCGTCGTCGGCGCCGTACCCGCCTCCCGAGCGGGATCCGCCTCGGCGGTCAGCGAGACCGCCTACGAGTTCGGCATCGCCGTGGGCATCGCCGTCATGGGCTCGATCCAGGCCGCCGCATACACCGCCAACGTGCGCGACCTCGACCTGCCGGCCGACGTTCTCGCGCAGGTCGAGGACTCCCTGGCGGGCGCGCTCGCCGTCGTCACCGACCCGTACCTCGTGGAATCCGTGCGCGAGGCGTTCGTCTCGGGCATGCAGGTCACGTTGTTCACCGGCGCCGGGCTCATGGTGGTCGCCGGCGTCCTGGGGTGGAAGCTCATCCGCCCGACGCAGTCCACCGCCGACCGTGAGCACTGAGGGAGGTGACGATGACCGTCAGTCAGACGGCCCTCCGACACGACCGGTGCACGACATGACCGAGAACCGTCGGGAGCGAGACGTGGGGGTCCGCCGCACGCCGTCGCTCGTTCAGCGGCTCGCACGGCTTCGCGAGACCGACCGCACCGCCTACTTCACCCTGCTCGGCGCGCTCGTGCGAGCACGCAGAGCCCGCAGGAGGTGAGCACCGATGACCCAGGCCCACGAGACCCACCCGACTCGACGCGTCCACCAGCAGGTCAGATCAGCGCTGCAGCGCCGCCTGCAGCGGGCGGTCGACACCGTGGCGCCGGCGACTGCCCGAGACCCGCGCGCCGGTGTCGCCTACCTCGCACTCGAGGGCTGCGCACTGGGCTGGTACGCCCAGGTGTACCCCGACACCGAGCGGTGGTGGGACCGCACGCTGGGCACGATCGCGCGGTACTGCGGTCTGCCGGCACCTCGCCGACGCCTCGGATCGTCCTCGCCACGATGGGAGCAGTTCCCTCTGCGCGACGAGCAGCCCCTGCTCGATGCCGTCTTCACCCTCATCCAGCACGGCGGGATCCAGTCCGTGACCCTCGCGCGGGTCGCGAAGGTCTCCGGACGCGACCTCGACTGGCTCGTCAGCATGTATGGCACGGTTGACGAGCTGCTCGTCGTCATCCTTGACCGGGTTGCCAGCGACGGGTTCGACGACCTGGCACCGCTGCACCTCGAACCGTCCATTGAGGGAGTGCGGTCGATGCTCGAGGTGTACAGCGACGACCGGCGCAGTGCGGCGTTGCTGCGCTCGGTCCTGCTCACCGGGTTCACCATCTCCAGCGGGGCGGCGCTGGCGGCCCAGAAGCTCTCGCCGATCACCCGGCCCGAGAGCGACGCCTTGAGCGACGAGGAATGGATCGCCGCGCTCGCCATCGACGGGTGGGCGCTATCGACGTCCGCGGCAGCGACATCCTGCTCTACAACTACGACCTCAGCCTTCCCCGAGAGTCCGTGTGCCAGCGCGAGACCACCCATACCTGCCCCCACACACGATGATCCTCATGCCGCAAGAGTATCAAGAGGTTGATTCTCCGCTCGATGGTTCTTGCATATCCGGCCGAATGACCAAGCATCTCGTGAAGGTACAGTTTTGTGAGACATCCGCTCGGGTGGCGGGCGGATCGTCTCGAGCTGGGCCGACAGTTGGCCGGAGTGTCTCGAGAAGTCGTCGCACCGTTCTTCGTCTCAGATCTTCCGACGGAGCGATTTTATGGGGCATCATGTGGCAATGAGGCTTCTGGGGTACACGCGAGTGTCGACGGCGGGGCAGGACCCGGCACTGCAGCTCGACGCTCTCCTTGCCGCCGGCGTGCAAAAGCGGGACGTGTTCTCGGACGTGACATCCGGGGCGAAAAGCGCAGCGGAGCGTCCGGGCATGAAGAAGCTCCTGGCCTACGCGGAGCCTGGGGACACGGTGGTGGTCTGGCGGATCGACCGACTGGGCCGGTCGCTGATCGACGTGCTCAACACCGTGAACCTGCTGCGGGACAGCGGCGTGAAGATCCAGTCGGTCTCCGACGGGATCGATCCCGAGACGTCGTCGGGCCGGCTAATGCTCGGGATGCTGGCAACACTGGCGGAGTACGAACGCGAGCTGATCACCGAGCGCGTCAACGCGGGAATCGCAGCAGCCCGGGCCCAGGGCACGAAATTCGGCCGGCCGCCCGTGAACCCGGAGGTCGTGGATCGCAAGCTCGCGATCGCTGCCGAAGAGAGAGCGAAGGGGCGCACCGCTGAGGAGGCGGCGCGCCTGGTGGGATGGTCACGGGCGACGCTCTACCGCCACCAGCGGGACGCCGCCGCTCGCGAGAGCATCGCGCAGGCGTGACATGGACGGGCCGCAGAAGTGGAAGATCCTGCGGCTCCACGTCGAAGACGGCATCCCACTGGCGAGCCTCGCTCGGGAGACCGGAGTGGGAGAGCGAACGCTCTCGCGTTGGCACAGCCTCTACCGGACAGGTGGCATCTCGGCTCTTGAGCGGGCGCAGCGCGCCGATGCCGGCGTGCGTCGGACCGCGCCTGAGCTGCTGGCGTTCGTGGAGCACCTGGCTCCGGTCAGCGGCCGGCCCTCCGCCGCGAGCAGGGGTACGAGCGGTGAGCGCCAACGTCGTCGGCTACGCGCGCGTCAGCACCCACGAGCAGGATCCCGGGGCGCAGGTGGAGGCGTTGCGCGCCGCGGGCGCGGCGCGGGTGTTCGTCGACCACGCGCAGTCCTCGCGCCGTGCCGACCGCCCGCAGTGGCTGGCGTGCCTGGACTACCTGCGCTCGGGGGACACCCTCGTGGTGTGGCGCCTGGACCGGTTGGCGGGCACGACGACGATGGCCGTGGAGGTCATCAACGACCTGCACGAGCGGGGCGTGCACATCAAGAGCGTGACGGAGCCGGACATCGACACCACGACCCCGATGGGCCGTGCCCTGTTCGGGATCGTCGCGGTGTTCGCGCAGCTGCGCGTCGACACGATCCGAGAGAACACGCGCGCCGGTCTGGCGCGCGCGCGGGCCGAGGGCCGCGTCGGCGGCCGGCCGACGGTGATGACCCCGGACCGGGTCCGGCAGGCGCAGCGGATGCACGCCGACGGGGAGAGCCTGTCGAAGATCGGGCAGACGCTCGGCGTCAGCCGATCCAGCGTGTCCCGCGCCCTCGATCGTGCCGCTTCCTCGAGCCCCTCCCACGCGGGTCTGCGCATCGACCAGGAGCCGACCACCTCGACCCGGTGAGCCGCGCGCCGGCGCGTACGGCACCCGACCCCACGAGCGTCTAACCCGGCCCCGTCCGCCCGGTCACCGCTGGGGCGTCACGCGCCCTCGCACCGAGAATCCCTCCGTTCTCCCCGGACGGGGTTTCCCCACGGCGCCTCCTCGTCCAGGAGGGCCGTCCCGGGTCGACGTTCGACGCCCGGAACGTTACCGCCGCAGGTGACGACGTCGACGGGGGGCGGGCTGGTCACGTCCGGGTCCCGGCGTGCACATGTGGGCGGGACGAGCCGCTGTTCCAGCTCGTGCCGTCCACATGGGTGCGCGGGGTACGACACCCCGCCCCACCGCGCCGTCAGACCGCCGGCGTCTGCTCCGGCTCGCCCGACGCCGGAGCAGACGGCGAGGGGGAGGAGGCCGCGCGCTTGCGCGGCCGGCCCGGCGTCCGCCGTCCCGGCTGGGTCAGACCGATCTTCCGCAGTTCCGCGTCGGTCCAGCCCGCGTCCGCCGCCTCCTTCCACGTCGCGGCGTACGTCCTCTCCGCCTCGTCGAGCGCGGCACGGGCGCGCTCGACGTCCTGACCGTGCGAGGCGAGACGCGAGACGACATCGAGACGCGCGTCGAGCAGCTGCGCTGCGAGGTCACGGGCGGAGAGTGCTTCGTTCGGCTGCGAGGTCATGCGACCACGCTATCGCCGACGGCCGTTCCCGGCTACCGGTAGAGCCCTCGAAACTCTTGCTCCGCTACAGCGGGAGCAAGATGGAAACTTATGTGCCATAAGGCGGAATCGGGGCTGGCCACCCGGCCGGCCCCTGGGGCACACTCGTCGTGTGAGTCCCCGCGCAGGGCGGGGTCGCTGCGCTGGCGAGAGGGGCCGTCGTGACCGACGAGGAGCAGAACGCTGGGCGCCGTTCGGCGCCCGGTCGACGGCGCGCGAACCGCGCCGGTGACGACGGCCGGCGCCACCGTGTTGTGCTCACGTGCACCGATGACGAGTACCGGTTCCTGTTCGCCCTGGCGGCCGCGCAGGGGGTCTCGATCCAGCGGGCGCTCATGGCGGCGGCGCAGTCCGGTGGTGTCGAGGCGGCCGCCCGGTACGCCGAGCTGGCCGAGGACGTCCGCGCGGTCGGTCGGCTGCACGCGCGGCTGACGTCGCTGCTGAACCAGCTGGCCAGGGTGGCGAACTCGACGGGCGAGGTTCCCGCGGAGATGGCCGCGGCGACCGCCGCGGTCGAGAAGGCCAACGGGCGCGTGCACGAGGTGCTGGCGCGCGTCGAGGAGCAGGTGGGGTCCCGATGATCGTGAAGGTCAGCGGGGGCGGTCGTGACTTCGGTGGGCTGGCGGCGTACTTGTGGGGTGGCGGGAAGGCCGAGGAGCACACGGAGCAGCGGATGATCGCGTCGACCGGCGCGGGCATGACGAGCATCGAGGGCGTGGAGTTCTTCCACCGTGGCGACCTGGCGGTCGAGCTCGGGGACGAGGCGCTGGACTCGCGCGACGCGCGGCGGGTCGGTGCACGGTTGGAGCGGCACTGGCGCCAGTTCGTCGGCGCGCCCGAGCGGGTCCCGGCGGGCGGGGGCGCCGGTGGCGCCGCCGTGGTCGAGCAGGACCGCGGCCTGACGGCCGATGTGCCGTGGGCGTCCCAGAGACGCGAGGGCCGCTCGCACGTCTTCCACGTGAGTTTCTCCCTCGCCGCCGACGAGGGCGAACTGACCGACGAGGCGTGGTCGAGGATCGCCGCCGAGTACGTCGAGGGGATGGGTTTCGCCGGCGGGGACGCCCCGGACTGCGAGTGGGCCGCGTGGCGGCACGGTCGCAGCAACGGCGGCAACGACCACATGCACCTCGCGGTCTGCCTGGTTCGGCCCGATGGCCGGTGGGCCAGCGAGCACCGCTCGTTCGCGCGGTCACGAACGATCGTCGACGGGATCGAGCAGCGACACGGGCTACGGCCGGTCAAGGAGCGCAGCGAGCAGCGCGGCATGCCCGGTTACTCGATGGCCGAGGCCGCCCGCTCGGGCGGCCGCGTCGCGCCCGGGATGAGCGAGCGGGACCGGCTGGCGACGATCGTGCGGAGCGCCGCCGCCCGCGCCGGGACCGAGCGGCAGTGGATGGCCGACGTCCTGCGCCAGGGCGTGCGGATCCGGCCGCGTTTCGCCAAGGGCGGACAGGACGAGGTCGTGGGGTATTCGGTCCGGCTCCGGGACGGTTCCGGCCCGTGGCTCGGCGGCCGTTCCCTCGCCGGCGACCTGTCCCTGCCCACGCTCCGCCGGGGGTGGGAGGACACCCCGGAGGCGCGCCGGTCGGCGCTAGAGGTGTGGCGCGGGCAGGCCACCGTCCCCGAGCACGTCCAGCGCCGCGAGGCGTCGTGGAACGCCGCCCAGCAGGCGATCGCCCGATGGGCTACCCGTGTGGCCGCCGAGGACCTCAGCGGGCAGGGCGCGATGGCCGGCGCGAGCCGAGACGCCGCGTCCCTGTGGGCGCAGCTGGCATCCAGCTCGCAGGGCCAGGTGCACGAGAAGTTCGCGGCGGCCGCGGCCACCGCGGCAGCCGCCGCGCAGTACGCCGACCGGTCCGCGCGCACCAGCGACGAGGTCCGCGTGGCATGCCGGCACCTGAGCCTGATGACCCGCGCGGGGTCACCCTCGGACGCCGCCGGGTGGCTGGCCAGATCGGAAGAGCACACGTCTGAACTCCAGTCACGCCAAG
>CAKZHP010000032.1 GCA_936924635.1 uncultured Propionibacteriaceae bacterium | reverse complement strand
CGCCCATCCGCAGCGCGGCGTGGCCGGCGAGCATCGCCGCGCCCGGGGTCGCCGCCGCACCGCCCACGACGACGGCCTGGCCACGGTTGTACTTGCTGCCCGTCGGCACGGGCAGCGCCCACCTGCGCAGCAGCTCGGGGGTGATGAGGCAGGGTGACTCGGGGGTGCCGCCACGCACGTCGTCGGGCAGCCGGGTCCCACCGGAGCGGCGGCCGGTCACTGGCCTCCCACCTCGTCGGAGGCGCCGGGCTGGTCGGTGCTGGGCACACCCTGGTCGCGCAGGTGGGTGTCCTCGTTGTAGGCGGTCACGGTCCAGCCCGTCGGCGACTCCTCGTCGCGGCGCAGCCGGCACACCGAGGCGTTGCGCAGCCCGTTGGTCTTCGACCGCTCCAGGACGGACTGCTCGTCCATGCCCTCGGCGACGTAGCAGAACAGCAGGATCACCACGTCGTGCGCGGTGATCAGCACCCGCTCGTGCTTCTCCGTGTTCGCGAGGTCGCTGAGCACGGCCCGTACGCGCGCGGCGACGTCGGCCCAGGACTCGCCGCCCGGCGGGCGGTAGTAGAACTTGCCCAGCCAGGCGCGGCGCTCGGCCTCCTCGGGGTACTTGGCCTGGATGCCCGCGGCCGTCAACGCGTCGGTGATGCCCATGTCGCGGTCCCGCAGCCGCTCGTCGACGCGGTAGTCGAGCTCCACGCCGCAGGTCTGCAGGGCGATCTCGGCGGTCTCGCGGGCTCGGCGGAACGGGCTGGTCCAGACGATCTGGGGCCGCTCGTCGTCGGGGAGGTCGCCCAGCCACCCTCCGAGCGCCGCTGCCTGCTGCCGGCCGGTCTCCGACAGCACCACGTCGGCGTCGCGTGCAGGGACGTCGATCCGCTCCAGCTTGGCCCGCTGCGCCGCCTCCGCCGCCACGTTGCCCTCGGACTGACCGTGCCTGACAAGGATGAGCTCCTGAGCCGCCATGCCGGTGATCCTAGGGGGGTGGGCGTGCTCGGGCTCGGCTCTTCCAGGGCTGACCCAGGGAGAGCCACCCCCTGGTGGCCCAGGGGCATCGAGTGTGGCGGCGGCGCGTAGGGGCGCAGGCGCGAGGACCGGCTGCTAAGGCCTCACCCGGATCGTCAGCCCCCACACCTCGGCGCTGGCGGTGTACGTGCCGTCGTGCCGGTCGTCGCTGAACACGATCGACCCGCCGCCCTGGGCGGTCACGGTCCAGCCCATGCCGGGCAGCGACCCGGCCAGCGCCCGCGACACAGCCTCGCCGTCGGCGCCTCGCCCGAACGCCGACACCACGTTGGGCTGGTCGATCCGCCGGGTGACGACCACCCCCGCCGGCAGCACGACCCGGGCCGCCGGCCCGTTGCGCCAGCCCAGGTCACGCAGGGTGACGGTGCCGGCCGGGGCCGCGTACGAGGCGCTCGTCGCCGTCGCCGGGCTGGGGGAGGGCGCGGGCCCCGCGGCGCAGCCCGCGAGCAGGAGGGCGGCCACCACGCCGTACACGATGCCGGGCCCCTGCTGCACGGCGACAACCGTAGCCGGTACGGTCAGCCACGATGAACGAGCCCCAGACCGCTCCCGCCGTGTCGGAGCGCCGCCCCTCCCGGCTGCCGGCACCCCTACGCGCCATGAGGCCCAAGCAGTGGGTCAAGAACGTTCTGGTCTTCAGCGCCCCGCTGGCCTCCGGGCAGCTGTTCCGGCCCCCGGTGCTCGTCGCCGCCCTGCTGGCGATGGTGGCGTTCGCCCTTGTCAGCTCGTTCGTGTACCTGGTCAACGACGTGGTCGACGTGGACGAGGACCGGCTTCACCCGACGAAGCGGTTCCGTCCGGTCGCGGCCGGGGAGCTCAGCGTGCCGGCGGCGGTGGTGCTCGCCGCCGTCTGTCTCGTGGCCGGCCTCGGTCTGGGCTTCTGGACCTCCGTCCCGCTCGGCGCGGTGCTGGTCGCCTATGTCCTGCTGCAGCTCGGGTACGCGGCGTGGCTGAAGCACCAGCCGGTCGTGGACCTGGCCGTGGTGTCGCTCGGGTTCCTGCTGCGCGCCATGGCAGGCGGTCTCGCCAGTGGCATCCCGCTCAGCCACTGGTTCCTGCTCGTCGCGTCGTTCGGGTCGTTGTTCATGGTCGCCGGCAAGCGGTACTCCGAGCTGGTCCAGCTCGGCGCGGCCGCCGGCACCCGCCCATCGCTGGCGAACTACTCCACCGACTACCTGCGCTTCGTCTGGGGCCTGGCGGCGACGCTGGTCATCACGTTCTACTCCCTGTGGGCGTTCGAGCAGAGCGACCGGGTGGTGTGGGGCGTGCCGTGGACGGCGGTCTCCATCGCCCCCTTCGCCCTGGCGATCCTCTGCTACGCCCGTGACGTGGACCGCGGCGCTGCGGGCGAGCCGGAGAACGTGGTGCTCCACGACCGCGTCCTCATCGTGCTCGGTCTGATCTGGCTGGTGACCACCGGCGTGGCCGTCTTCGCCCGCCCCGTCTGACCTGCCCCCAGCGCCCGACCGAGCAGGCTGGTCAGGTGCGCGGACGATGCGGGGTCACGTGCGCCACAGCGTGTGCCACCGGACGCCAATGCCGGCGAGCAGCCGGCGCAGCAGCGGCAGGCTGATACCCACCACGTTGTGGTGGTCGCCCTCGACGCCGGTGATGTACGCGGCGCCCAGCCCGTCGATGGTGAACCCACCCGCCACCGACGCGGGCTCCCCGGTCGCGGCGTAGGCGAGGATCTCGTCCTCGTCGAGCTCGGCGAAGTGCACCACCGTCTCGGCAGCGGCCGTCGCGGACCGCTCGGTCCCGGCGGTGCGTACGACGACGTGGTGGCCCGTCACGAGCGTGCCCTGGCGCCCGCTGGTGCGGCGCCACAGAGCGGCTGCCGCCTCGGCCGAGCCAGGTTTCCCGTGAGGGACGCCGTCGACCTCGAGCACCGAGTCGCACCCGACCACGACCACGTCGTCGTCGTTGACACCGGCCGCGACCGCCTCGCACTTGAGGCGAGCGAGCGTGGTCGCCAGCTCACGGGCGTCGGTGAGGGTGACGGTGTCCTCGTCGACGTTCGAGACGACGACCTCGGGCGCGAGACCGGCCCGCCTGAGCGTGCTCAGACGGGCCGGTGACTGCGAGGCCAGGATCAGGCGCATCGCGAAGGACGCGCGCTCAGCGGTTGTCGCGGCGGCCGAAGATGCCGCCCAGGATGTCGTCGACGATGCCGCCGCCCTGCTCCTGCTGCTGGCGCGCGTTCGGGTCGGTCGGGTCGTCCTCCACGCGCAGCTGGCCGGGGTCGTTCGTCAGCCCGCCCTGCCCCTGGTAGTCGGGCTCGGAGGTGCCGCGACCGGTCGTGAACGGGTCGTCCTGACGCTGCTGGAAGCCGCCCTGCTGGGGCTGCTGGTAGCCAGCGGGCTGCTGCTGCTCGCCCATGCCGCCGAGGATGCCGCCGAGGCCGCCACCGGAGAGGATCGAGCCCAGGATCGACCCGAGCATGCCGCCGCCCTGCTGCTGCGGGGCCTGCTGCGGCTGCCGGTACTGGGACTGGTCGTACTGGGAACGGCCGCCACCGAGAGCGCCGCCCAGGATGTCGTTGAGGATGCCGCCACCGTTGCCGGCGCGCGACTGCATGCCGCCCTGGATCTTCTGCGCCAGGTAGGCGAGCACGATCGGGGCGAGGATCGGCAGCAGCCGGTCCATGAGCCCGTTGCCCCCGCCCGTACGCGACCCGAGTGCCTGCGCGAGCTGCCCGCTCTGGTCGCCGAAGATGTGGTGCACGATCTTCTGGCCGTCGGCGGTGTCGACGTCGCCCAGGTTGACGGTGCCGCCGTCGAGCAGCGAGGAGGACTCGTGCTGGAGCAGCGCCTCGGCGATGGTGGGCTCCTGCGCCAGGTCGGAGGCGTTGTGCTGCAGCCCACCGATCAGGGTCGGGATCGCGGCCCGCGCGGCCTGCTCGGCGGTGCCCTCGTCGACGCCCAGCTCGGAGGCGAGCTGCGAGACGGGGATCTGGCTGAGGATCTCCTCAACAGCGTTGTTGGACACGGTCTTTCCTTCCGGTCAGCGGACAATCGCAGGCTCAACCGGTCGTGCATCGGTCCTATTCCCCCGTCGGGGTGGGAAGGGGAGGGTGGGCGACACCGTACGGTGACCCGGTGACCGTGTCCTCGCCCGCGTGGCCAGACCTGCGCGTGGTGGAGACCACCGGGTCGACGAACAGTGATCTCGCCGCTGTGGCCCGTGCGGGCGGCGCGGCGGGCACGGCGCTCGTCGCCTGGGAGCAGACGGGGGGCCGCGGGCGGCTGGCTCGCCAGTGGTCGAGCCCGCCCGGCACGTCAGCCAGCATCTCGGTGCTGCTGCGTCCTGACCGGCCGCGGGACGAGTGGGGAGTGCTGCCGCTGGTCACCGGGCTGGGGGTGGTGGACGGTGTCGAACGCCTGGGCGTCGAGGCGGTCCTGAAGTGGCCGAACGACGTGCTGCTGCCCGGCGACGAGAACCACAAGGTGTGCGGCATCCTCGCCGAGATGGTCGGCCCCGACCCGTACGCGGTCGTCGTGGGCGTCGGTCTGAACATCGGCCAGACGCGGGAGCAGCTGCCCGTGGAGACGGCGACCTCGCTGCGGCTGGCCGGGGCGGACGTGACTCGGGAGGTGGCCGTGAGCGCGGTGCTGGACGGCATGGGGGAAGCCTTCCTGCGCTGGGAGCGCGGGGGCTGGCGGGGGCTCGCGACCGCGTACGCCGAGCGCTGCACCACCATCGGTCGTGAGGTGCGGGTCGAGCTGCCGGCCGGGGGTGCGGTGACCGGGACCGCGGCGGGGATCACCGGCGACGGGCGTCTCCGGCTGCGCACGGCGGTGGGGGAGCAGGCGTACGCGGCCGGTGACGTGCACCACGTCCGGCCGGCAGCGTGGCACTGATGCTGGCCCCGGCGTCGCGCTGGCCGACGGGTCGTCGCCGCGTCGGGGCGCGTCTCGTGAGCCAGGACGAGCCTGCTGTGGGACGCTGGGCTCATGGCTCTGTCGCGCAAGCTGCTGGGGGCGGGTGAGACGGTCGTCGTGCACACGCGGACGCACTGGAAGGCGTTGATCATCCCCGCCCTGGCCTTCCTGGTGATCTGCTTCGCGGCGGGCGCGCTGATGGGCTTCGCGACCCCCATGCTGTCGCCGGAGTACCACGGCTGGGCGAACGGGGGGATCGGGGTGGTCGCGCTGCTGATCCTGGTCTTCGTGACGGTGCTGCCGTTCCTGCGCTGGCTGACGACGACGTACACGATCACCGACCGCCGTCTCATCACCCGTCGCGGGATCCTCACCCAGACCGGGCACGACCTGCCGCTGGTGCGGATCAACAACGTCTCGTACGAGCGGTCGCTGCTCGACCGCATGCTGGGCTGCGGCAGCCTCACGCTGACCACCGCCGCCGAGAGCCCGCTCACGCTGCGCGACGTGCCCGACGTGCAGGACCTCCACCTGCGCATGAACGAGCTCATGCTGGCGCCGGAGCCGGAGCGGCGAGCCGACCATTGAGCTCGCCCGTCACGCCTCTGCCGCTGCGCACCCAGCTGGTCAGGTTCGTCCTCACCGGCGGCTTGTCGGCGCTCGTCGACTTCGGCGTGCTGACCCTGCTGATGGCGCTGGGGCTCGGTCACACGGCGGCGAAGGCGGTGTCGTTCGTGGCGGGCACCACGACGGCGTACCTCATCAACCGACGGTGGACGTTCCAGTCGACCGGCTCACGCTCGGCGCTGGCCGCGGTGATGGGCCTGTACGCCGCCACCTTCGTCGTGCAGGTCGGCCTGTTCGCCGTGCTGTTCCCGTGGCTGGAGGGGCGCTGGGGTGTACGGGTGGCGCAGGCCGCCGGCTTCGTGATCGCCCAGGGCGTCGCCACGACCGTGAACTTCGTCGTGCAGCGCACGCTGATCTTCAGACAGCGCCCCTAAGAGCTGGGTCAGGCGATCTGGAAGGAGTCGTCTCCGACCTGGTTCCCTACCTGGAGCGTGCCGACCACCGCCTTGCCGCACGGCACAGAGATTGTGGAAGGCGGGGGTGTCAGGACCCGAACGTCCCCAGCCGATCATGGGGGAGTCCAGCTGGCCTCGATAGGCTCACGCCCGTGACTTCGAGGATCGGCATCATCGGCGGCGGCCAGCTGGCGCGCATGATGCACGCGGCGGGCATCGCGCTGGGTGTACGGGTGGCGCTGCTGGCCGAGGGGCCGGACGTCTCGGCCGCCCAGGTCGTGCACGAGGTCACCGTGGGCGACGTCACCGACCCCGAGACCGTACGCGCCTTCGCGGCCGAGGTCGACGTCGTCACCTTCGACCACGAGCACGTGCCGACGGAGATCCTCAGCGACCTGGAGGCGAGCGGCTCCGCCGTACGTCCCGGCCCCGCCGCGCTGGTCCACGCTCAGGACAAGGCCGTGATGCGCGACCGGCTCTCCGCGCTGGGCGCGCCAGTGCCTGCGTACGAGGTCGTGGCCGATCCCACCGGCCTGGTGGCGTTCGCCGAGCGCACCGGCTGGCCGGTGATCGCCAAGACCACCCGCGGCGGGTACGACGGCAAGGGCGTCTGGAAGGTCGACGGCCCAGACGGGGCCGCCGAGCCCTTCGGTGACCTCAGGCCTGGCGTCCGGGTCCTGGCCGAGGAGTACGTCCCCTCCACCCGCGAGCTCTCCGCTCTGGTCGCGCGCTCCCCCTCGGGCCAGGCCGTCGCCTACCCGGTCAGCGAGTCCGTGCAGGCCGACGGCATCTGCGTGGAGACCATCACCCCCGCGCCTGACCTCACCGACGAGCAGGCCACCGACTGCCAGCAGCTCGCCCTCCGCATCGCCGGCGAGCTGGGCGTGACCGGCCTGCTGGCGGTCGAGCTGATGCAGCGCGCCGACGGCAGCGTGGTGGTCAACGAGCTCGCCATGCGCCCCCACAACACCGGTCACTGGTCCATCGACGGGGCCGTGACGAGCCAGTTCGAGAACCACCTGCGCGCGGTGCTCGACCTCCCGCTCGGCGACCCCTCGGCCCGTACGCCCTGGACCGTCATGCACAACGTGCTCGGCGGCTCGCTCCACGACCTCGAGAGCGGGCTGGCGCACGTGCTCGCCCGTGACCCGGGCCTGCGCGTCCAGCTCTACGGCAAGGACGTCAAGCCGGGCCGCAAGGTCGGCCATGTCACCGTCTGCGGTGACGACCTCGACGAGGTGCGCGGCCGGGCGCGCGCCGCGGCGGCGTACCTGAGAGGAGAGACGGCATGAGCGACCCGCTCGTCGGCATCGTGATGGGGTCGGACTCCGACTGGCCCACCATGGCGGCCGCGGCCCAGGCCTGCGAGGAGTTCGGCGTCCCGTACGAGGCCGACGTCGTCAGCGCTCACCGGATGCCGGAGGACATGGTGGCGTACGGTCGCGGGGCCCACGCCCGGGGACTGCGCGTCATCATCGCCGGGGCCGGGGGAGCGGCCCACCTGCCCGGCATGCTGGCCGCGCTCACGCCGCTGCCCGTCATCGGCGTGCCGGTGGCGCTCAAGCACCTCGACGGCATGGACTCGCTGCTCTCCATCGTGCAGATGCCCTCGGGAGTCCCGGTAGCCACGGTCGCCATCGGCAACGCACGCAACGCCGGCCTCCTTGCCGTACGCATCCTTGCCGCCGGCGACCCTGCCCTGCTGTCGCGGATGGTCCAGTTCCAGGACGGGCTGCGCGCCGCCGCCCACGCCAAGGGTGAGGCGGTGCGGTCGGCCCGGCCGGCCGACTGACCAACCTCGCCGCGTGGCGGGTTGGGTGGGCCTCACCCCCGTGGCACGCTGGACGCGCTCCTGTCCCCTTCCCCGAGGAGATCGCATGTCCACGGCTACCGCGGCAGCCGCGTCCCCCAGCGCGCTCGGGCGGAGCCAGGCGGTCAAGCTCCGTCGCGGCCTGACGATGCTCGTGATGAGCATGCTGGTGCCGGGCTCGGCCCAGGTCGCCGCCGGCAACCGCCGCGTGGGCCGGATCGCCATGCGTGTCTGGATGACGGTCATCGCCCTGGCCGTGCTGGCCCTGCTCCTGCTCCTGGTGGCCCGCGGGGTGCTGGTCGGGCTGCTCGCCTCGTCGCTCGGGCTCACCGCCCTCGCCGTCGTGGTGCTGGTTCTCGGTCTCGGGTGGGCGGCCCTGGTCGTCGACGCCTGGTGGGGAGCCGACGCGCGGGCGATGGGACGTGGGCGGGGCATCCTCTTCTCCGTCGTGGCAGCCGTGCTCGCGTTCTCGCTCGTCGTCAGCTCGGTCTGGGCATCCAGCGCCCTGTTCGCCTCGGCCCGTCTCGTCGGGAGCGTGTTCGGCGGTGGCGGAGACAGCAACGCCAACGACGGCCGGTACAACGTGCTCCTCATCGGCGGCGACGCCGGCGACGGCCGGGAGGGCCTCCGTGCGGACTCGGTCACCATCGCGAGCGTCGACGCCAAGACCGGCCGCACCGTGCTGTTCTCGCTGCCGCGCAACCTGGAGGACGTGCCGTTCCCCGACTCCTCACCGCTGAAGAAGCTGTACCCCAAGGGTTACGGCTGCCCGACGCACGAGTGCCTGCTCAACGCCATCTACCCGCTCGGTGAGCAGCACAAGGATCTCTACCCGGGCGTGAAGTACCCGGGCGTGAAGGCCCTCACCGAGGCCGTGGAGGCCACCACCGGGCTGAAGATCAACTACTTCGCGATGGTCGACCTGTACGGGTTCGTGGAGCTGATCGACGCCGTCGGCGGCATCCGCATGGACGTCAACCGGCGGGTGCCGATCGGTGGTGGCACCTCGAAGGTCTACGGCTACATCGAGCCAGGCAAGAACAAGCTGCTCTCCGGCTACGAGGCGCTCTGGTTCGCCCGCTCCCGCACCGGGTCCAGCGACTACGAGCGCATCCAGAGGCAGAAGTGCGTGATGGCCGCGATGCTGCACCAGCTAGACCCGGTCACGGTCGCCACCAAGTTCACCACGCTGGCGGGCGCCACCCAGCAGATCATGGTCACCGACGTGCCGTCGGGCGAGGTGAACCGCCTGTCCAACCTGGCGCTGAAGGCCCGCGACCTCGACATCGCCAGCGTCTCCTTCACCCCTCCGCTGATCCAGCCGGGCGCCCCCGACTTCCCGCTGATCCGCCGGGTCGTCGCCGAGGAGGTCGCCAAGTCTGAGGCGCTCGACTCGGGCAAGCCGACCACCACCGCCCCGGCCACCACGCAGGCACCTGCGCCCTCGCAGCCCGCATCGGCCCCGGCCTCCAGCGCGAAGGCGCCGACGACCAGCAAGAGCACGACTCGCAAGCCCAGCGTCACCCCCACGCCGACCCCGGCGGCGACACCGACCGAGGACGGCGCCGTGACCGAGGACCTGTCGAGCATCTGCGCGGCCAGGTAGCGAGGCCCCGGACCCTCGGGCCCGGAGTGCGTCGCGGGTCGCCGGCGGGCTGGGCCGGTGCCCGATGAGAGGTTTCTCCTGCGGGCGCCCGCATGACCCGGGAACCGTACGCTGCCAGCGATCGTCCGAGTCGTAGCGTCCCCTGGTTGGCCCTTTTTCGATGCCGTGGCCACCACACGGGACCGCTATCGTCGCAAGCGTCGTCCACCCCTGGGGGAGCAGTCGTGAGTGGAGCCACTCGACCACCGGTCTCTGTCGTGATGCCGGTCCGCAACGAGGAACGGCACCTTCGGGCGGCGGTCGAAGGGGTGCTCGGTCAGGCCTACGACGGCGAGCTCGAGGTGGTGCTGAGCATCGGCCCGAGCACCGACCGCACCAGCGAGATCGCCGCCCTGCTCGCGGAGCAGGACGGCCGCGTACGCATCGTGGACAACCCGACCGGTCGCACGCCGGCCGGCCTGAACCGCGCCATCGCAGCTGCTCGCCACGACATCCTGGTGCGTGTCGACGGGCACGGCGAGCTCGCTCCCGGCTACATCGAGACAGCGGTCGAGACCCTCCAGCGCACCGGCGCGGCGAACGTCGGGGGCCTGATGGATGCGCAGGGCGTGACGCCGTTCGAGCAGGCGGTCGCGGTCGCGTACACGAGCAGGCTCGGTCTCGGCGGCTCCAGCTTCCACCTCCTCGACAGCCCTGAGGGCCCGGCCGAGACAGTCTTCCTCGGGACGTTCCGGCGCGACGCGCTCGAGGCGGTCGGTGGTTTCGACGAGGGCATGCACCGGGCGCAGGACTGGGAGCTCAACCACCGGCTGCTCGCTGCAGGGGAGCAGATCTGGTTCACGCCGCGGCTCCGGGTGACGTACCGGCCACGCTCTGCTCTGCGGCCGCTCGCGAAGCAGTTCTTCGAGACCGGCCGGTGGCGCCGCGAGGTCATCCGGCGCTACCCCGACACGGCGAGCCTGCGCTATCTCGCGCCCCCCGTGGCGACCGCGGGGGTCGTGGGCGGTGCGGCTGTCGGGCTCGTCGGTCTGGTGCTGCGCTCACGGCTGCTCACGGCGGCGCTCCTGTCGCCGCTGGGCTACCTGACGCTGGTGACGGCCGGAGCGGCGACGATGCGGCGCACGATGCCCCTCGGGGTCCGGCTGCGGCTGCCGCTGGTGCTCCTGGTGATGCACATGGCATGGGGTGCCGGGTTCCTGGCCGGCCTCGACCGCGACCAGCGGGAGGGTGCGCGATGACGCCGCGCCGGGGGATCGTCGAAGAGCTGCGTCGCCGCAGCGAGGTGGAGACTCCGCTCGGGCCCGGTGAGGCGCGCAACAACTTGGTGTCGGTGACCGTCGATGCCGCCAACCGCATCTGCCGCATCACGTTCACCGAGCGGCTCGCGCGGGTTACCTCCGACCGGCTGGCGGGGGCCGTACTGAACGCGTACGTCGACGCCTGCTCCGCGTCGACCCGTCAGCAGCGGCTGCTCCCGGTCGGCGTCGCGACCACCCAGCGCTCCGCCGACGCGCCGCCGCCCGAGGATGTCGGCCTTGCGGCCTTGCCGCTTCCGAGGGGGGACGAGCTCGAGGCCTGCGATGTTCTTCTCCAGCACCAGGTCGACGAGCTGGCTCTGCTGGCCAAGGACGAGGCGGACCGGTTGGAGCGGGTGACGGCCACCAGCACCACCGAGCACGTGGCGGTGACGGTCACGGCGACCGGGCGGTTGCGGCGCATCACGTTCCGCCCCACGACGGCCGCGGTCTCACCACCAGAGCTGGCTCGGGAGCTGATGTCAGCGCTGGCGCAGGCCGAGCGCGAGGCCCGGGCGGCCGTGCGTCCCTGCTGAGGGTCAGCCCTCGGCCAGCACCACGCGCATCTCGTCGGCGCTGAGCGACCGGCCGAACACCGGCCCGTCCACCTCCAGCAGCGCCGCGTGGTCGAACGGCACCGGGACGGGGTCGTACCCCATGTCGTCGACCAGGCCCGAGACCGCCGTCACGGCCTCCTCGTCGTCGCCGGCCACCGCCAGCGCCCGGCGCTGCGAGTGCCCGTGAGGGAGGGCGAGGGCGCCCAGGTCCGCGTACGCCAGGTGGTTCAGGGTCTTGACCAGCCGCATGCTCGGGTTGAGGGCGAGGATGTCGGCGCTCGACCCGGGCCCGCCGAGGGCCGAGTCGGTCGCCTTCCAGGGGTTCGTGGCGTCGACCACCACACGGCCGGACAGCTGTGCGAGGTCCAGGGCGGCCACGGCGGGGTGCGGCACGGCGAGCACGACGACGTCGGAGGCCGCGGCGTCGGGGAGCTCGACCCGCTCCGCGCCCGGCAGCACGGTGCTGAGGATGAGCGGGAGCATGGGGTCGGGGGAGCTGTCGTGGACGCGGACGTCCCAGCCTGCCTGCAGCGCCAGCTGCCCCACGGTCGTGCCCAGCTTGCCTGCCCCGATCAGTCCGAGTGTCGCCACGAGGGCCACAACCGACGGCGGGGCGTACGCATTCCGGGGAATAGTTGATGTTTCATCCAGGTTGGTGGGGCATGACCGTAGAGCTGGGGATCGACACCTTCGGAGACGTGACGCACGACAGCGAGGGGGTGCTGCTGCCTCACGCGCAGGTGGTCCGTAACGTGGTCGAGGAGGGGCAGCTCGCCGACCAGGTGGGGCTGGACTTCATGGGGATCGGGGAGCACCACCGTGCGGACTTCGCCGTCAGCTCGCCCGAGATGGTGCTGGCCGGTCTCGCCACCGTGACCGAGCGGATCCGGCTGGGCAGCGCCGTCACGGTGCTCAGCTCCGACGACCCCGTACGCATCTTCGAGCGCTGGTCGACGCTGGACGCGCTGTCCAACGGCCGCGCCGAGGTGATCCTGGGGCGTGGCTCGTTCACCGAGTCGTTCCCGCTGTTCGGCTACCCGCTGGCGCAGTACGAGGACCTGTTCGAGGAGAAGCTCGCCCTGTGGGCCGCGCTGCGGCAGCAGCCGGTGACCTGGGAGGGCACGCTCACGCAGTCGCTCACCGACCAGACCCTCTACCCGGTGCCCGAGCACGGACCCATCACGACCTGGGTGGCCGTCGGCGGCAGCCCGCACTCGGTCGTCCGGGCGGCCAGCCACGGGTTCCCGCTGATGCTGGCGATCATCGGTGGGGCCGTCGAGCGGTTCGCCCCCTTCGCCGAGCTGCACCGGCGGGCGCTGGAAGAGCTGGGCAAGGACCCGCAGCCGGTGGGGTACCACTCCTTCGGCCATGTCGCCGAGACCGACGAGCAGGCGAAGGAAGAGCTGTTCCCGCACTGGCTGGCGCACATGACCCAGCTGGGCCGTGAGCGCGGCTGGAGCCGGCCCAGTCGCGCGTCGTTCGAGCACGAGGCGACGTACGGGTCGATGGTCGTCGGCTCGCCCGAGACGGCCGCACGCAAGATCGCGCAGGGCGTCAAGGCGCTCGACGCGGCCCGCTTCGACATGAAGGTCGGCCACGGGACGCTGCCGCACGAGCAGATCATGACGAGCATCGAGCTGTACGGCACGAAGGTCGCCCCGCTGGTGCGGGACATGCTGACCTGAGGCGTCCGGCACCCGGCTGACGCTTGCGCAGCCGGGCTGCCGCTCTCCGGTCAGGCGTCGGCGCGCTCGGTCTCCGCGATGCGGGTGACGTCGCCCTCGCCGACCACCACGAGGCTCGACCCCCCACCCAGCAGCGGCGCCACCAGCGCGGCTCGCACGGTCTCCCAGGGCCCGGTGGGGCGCACCAGCCTGCGCTCGGCCGACGGCTCCACCTCACCCACGGCCGCGTACGACATCGAGCGCGACCCGTCGCGCCACGCGGTCGTGCCCTGGTCGACGGGCACGCCTCCGAAGTGGTCGGGCTGTGCCCGCACGTCCTCGGAGAAGTCGATCACCCCGGGCCCTAGGGTGCCCTGGAGGCCCAGGCCCAGCGGATGCAGGGAGCAGGCGAGCACGTCGCCCGAGGCGCCGGACCTCACCCGCGGGTCAGCGGGGCCCACCACCGTGAGCACCGCCTCCGGGTCGTCGCCGGCCGCCACGGTGGCGCCCGCCTGCCAGGCACCGGTCAGCAACGCCAAGGTGGTCCAGTGCCCGGGGTCGGTGGTGACCAGCGGCATGGCGACGACGTCACCGGCCTCCACGTCCAGCTCCAGCAGCAGGTTGGCCGTCTTGTCCGCCCAGTTGGCGAGCGTCACGCCTGAGAGCTCGGTGCGGGCACCGGTCGAGAGGTCGTACCAGGTGAGCAGCGGCCGCGCCCCGTCCCGGCGGGCGCGGCGGGTCAGGGCATCGATGACAGACGGCACGTGACTGATCTTGTCAGAGCCGACCGTTAGGCTCACGAGCATGCGCTACGTGGTGATCATGGCCGGTGGAGCCGGCACTCGGTTGTGGCCCCTGTCCCGCAAGGGGATGCCCAAGCAGCTGCTGACCCTCGTCGACGGCAAGTCGCTGCTGCGGATCGCGTACGAGCGGGTGCAGGGCATGATCCCCGACGCCTGCATCCTCGTCTGCGCGGGTGCGGCCTACCTCGACGTGGTGGCCGCCGAGCTGCCGGAGCTGCCGCCGGAGAACCTGCTCGGCGAGCCGGTGGGGCGCGACTCGCTGAACGCGGTGGCCTGGCCGGCCGCGCTGCTGGTGCGCCGCGACCCGGAGGCGGTCGTCGCCACCCTCACGGCGGACCACATCATCCGCCCCGTCCCTGACTTCCAGCAGGCGCTGGACGAGGCCTTCCAGGTGGCGGAGAAGGATGCCTCGGCCCTGGTGACCTTCGGTGTGGTGCCGACCGCGCCGCACACCGGGTTCGGCTACCTGCACCGGGGTGAGCCGATCGAGGGCTTCGAGAATGCGTTCGCGGTGACGGAGTTCCGCGAGAAGCCGGATGCCGCGACGGCGGCCGCCTATGTGTCGAGCGGTGACTACTGGTGGAACGCGGGAATGTTCGTGTGGCGCGCCGCCACGTTGCTCGACCAGCTGCGCACGCTCCAGCCGGAGACGTACGAGGGGGTGCAGACGCTCGCCGAGCACCCGGAGCGCATCGGCGACATCTACCCCACGCTGCCCAAGAACAGTGTCGACTTCGCCGTGATGGAGCCGGTCTCCCGCGGGGAGGGCGACGCGCACGTGGTCGGCGTCCGGCTGTCGATCGACTGGTACGACGTCGGGGGCTTCGCCGCCCTCGCGGAGCACCTGCCGCAGCAGGACGGCAACGCCGTGGAGGGCCGGGCGGTGACGCTGGACAGCTCCGGGAACCTGATCGTGAACCGTGGGGCCGACGGCAGTGTCGTGGCGGTCGTGGGGCTGACCGACACCGTGGTCGTCACCTCGGGCAACGTCACGCTCGTGTGCCCCATGGCCGGCACCGAGCAGATCAAGCAGCTCGTGGCGGCGGTCAAGGACCAGGCGGGGGAGCAGTTCGCGTGATCGACAGGTTGAAGCAGTTCCGGGAGCCGGCCACGGTGGTGGCCCTCCTCGTTGCCGTCGTCGACGGTGTGATCAACGTGGTGCGGTTCTCCCGAGCCGCGGCGAACGGGTCCCTGACGCAGTCGGCCCAGGGAGTCACGGGCCTCTTCAGTGTCGTCGACGGGGTGGTGCTGACCGCGCTGGTGCTGTCCTGCGCGCTGGTCGCCCCTCGCACCCGTCATGCCCGGCAGCTCGCCGGCGTCTCGATGGTGCTGCTCGCCCTCTCCGCCGTGGCCGGTGCGGTCCTGCTGGTGCTGGCGCTGCTGGGGCCTGGCGGCTCGTTCTCCCACTTCCTAGACTCCATCGGCGGCATCACCGACATCATCCTCAAGGGGCTGATGGCCTGGGTGCTCTACCTCGCCTTCCAGGCCACGCCGGCGACGGCCGCCAGCGCTCCCGCGGGGCAGGTCGAGACGAAGCCGGCGCCCGAGCCGGAGCCTGAGGCCTCGGCGATCGACCCGGCCCGCCAGCCCACCTGGGCCCCGGACGTCGCCACCGGAGTGGTCTGGCGGCGGGCCAGCGAGGCGGCGACGGGTGGCGCGGCCACCGCGTACGGCACCGACACCGACGGCTGGACGGCCGCGGGCGGCGACCAGGTCGGCATCCCAGCCTCGCTGCGAGCTCTTCCAGGAGACCCCGCCGAGCTGGAGGCCGGCCCGCAGGGCACGCAGAGCACGCAGCCGACGACGGCGGCGCGCCAGACCAGGATCGTGCTGCCCAGCGACACCCCGTCGGTGCCGCGCACCGGCGCGCCGTCCTGGAACCCCGCAGACGACGTGACCCGTCGCGGCTGACCTCTCGCTCGGCGCCCGACGCGCACGAGGTCCCGGCCCCACGTGGCTGTCACCAGGTGCCTCGTCCATGACGTCCTGGACCGCCCGGCCCACACCTGCCCGTGACCCGCACGAGCGACCTGGCCCCGGTGGGAGCTTTGTCGATTTGATTCCCGGATCCGGGTTGACGCGGATAGAGTCACAGGCGTGTAATTCCCCGTGTGTAGTCCGCTACCTCGGGGGACTGGGCAGGGTCGGGAGGACAAGTCATGCAGCAGGTCGTGAGCGTCGCTGAGGTCGACGAGGGTGCCCTGGGCTGGCAGGAGCACGCGCTCTGTGCACAGACGGATCCTGAGGCCTTCTTCCCGGAGAAGGGCGGGTCCACGCGCGAGGCCAAGAAGGTCTGCCGCAGCTGCGACGTGCGACCCGAGTGCCTGGAGTACGCGCTGGCCAACGACGAGCGGTTCGGCATCTGGGGCGGGCTCAGCGAGCGCGAGCGCCGGCGCCTCAAGAAGCAGGCTGTCTAACGTCGCTGTGTAGTCTGTCAGGTCGCTGCGGACGGACGACCGATGGGGCTGCATGAGCGAGACGACCGAGAAGGACCTCTGGAGCTGGGTCGACGCACCTGAAGAGACCCCACTCGAGGTGCCCTCCGGTGACTCCGTCACCCTCGTCCTCGTCGCCCACAACGGTGCCGAGTGGCTGCCCGGCCTGCTCGACGCCGTGGCGTCCCTCCCCCTGCGCCCGGCCGCTGTCGTGGCCGTCGACACCGGGTCCACCGATGCCACCGCCGACCTGCTCCGCGAGGCAGCCGCGTCAGGCACCATCTCGCGCTCCCTGGCTGGCCAGGCCGACTGGTCGTTCGGCCGGGCGGTGCAGGAGGCGTTGGCAGACGCGCGCGGCGCTGGCGTCGCCACGGAGTGGGTGTGGCTGCTTCACGACGACGCCGTCCCGGCCGCGGGGGCTCTCGGTGCCCTGCTCCGACAGACCGCGCTGACCCCGGGCGCCGACGTCGTGGTCCCGATGCTCCTGGAGCCTGCCGCAGCAGGCGAGCCGCATCCCATCTCCGAGCTGGGCGCCTCGATCTCGCACACGGGTCGCCGGGAGCTCGGCCTGGAACCGGGAGAGATCGGGCAGGGGCAGCACGACCCGCGCCCGGTGCTGGGCGGCTCGACCTGCGGGCTGCTGGTGCGGGTCTCGCGGTTGAAGGCGGTGGGCGGCTTCGACGACGCCGTCCCGCTCTACCGCGACGGTGTCGAGCTCGGCTGGCGAGTGACGCTCGGCGGCGGCTCGGTGGTCACCTGCCCGTCTGCGCGGATCATCCACCGGCAGGCGGGCCGCTCGGGCCTGCGCCCCGACACGCTGGCGGCCCGGTCCGGGAGGTCAGAGGCCGCGTACGACCGTTTCCTGGGGATGCGCACGGTGCTGGCCCATGCCCAGGGTGCGGGCGGGGTGCTGGTCCTGCTGCGTCTCGTGCTGGGGTGCCTGCTGCGAGCCGTGGGCTTCCTGCTGGGCAAGCGGCCCGACGGTGCGCGAGACGAGCTGACGGCGGCGTGGGACCTGCTCCGGACCGGGCCCGGCACGCGGGCGCTGCGCCGCAAGGTGTCCGAGCTGCGTCCCGACCGCGCCGCGCGGAAGGCCGCTGACCGGCTGCGACCCGGCATGCTCTCCAGCTGGGCCACCGGCGCCGACCTGCTGGCCCGTTCGGTGGTGACCCGGGCTCGTACGCTGACGCGCGACTCCGACGCCAGTCTGGACGAGCTGACCGGCGACGACTTCGCGGGGTCGGGCCGCACACGTGGGCCCTCGGTGCTGCCCATCATCGGGGGCGTCCTGGGCCTCGTGCTGACCGTGATCGCCGGCCGGGCCCTGCTCGGGAGCGGGGTCGTCGCGTCCTCCGGCCTGCTGCCCGCCCCGACCTCCCTGGCGGCGGCGTTCTCCGACTACCTCCACCGGCCCGCCGGCGGGTGGTCGCCTGCCCCCTGGGCCGGTCTGGCGGCGCTCGCCTCGGTCCCCGCGCTGTGGCCCACCTGGGCCGCGGTCCTGGTCCTCTTCCTCGCTGTGCCCCTCGCCGCCGTGGCGGCCGCCTGGTACCTCCGGCCCGACGTCGCCAGCTCGCGCGTGCGGTGGGTCGCGGCGATCGCGTACGGCCTGGTGCCGGCCCTCATCGGTGCGTTGTCGCGCGGCCAGGTGTGGCTGGTGGCGGTGGCGCTGCTGCTGCCCGGCTTCGGTGTCGCCCTTCAGGGCTGGGCCCGGGGGAGGACCCAGCTCGACCGTCTGCGCAGCCCTGCGCTGGCTGCCCTGACCCTGACGGCTCTCACAGCGGTCGCTCCGGGTCTGTGGGTCGCCGGGGCGATGGCCCTGGCGGTCGTGGCCGTCCGCCGGGGGCGGGTGGTCGCCGCCGTGGTCGCGGCTCTGGCGCCCCTGGCCGTGCTCGCGCCGTGGCTCGTCGACGTGGTGCGGTCGGCCCCGGGCCGCCTGCTCACCAGCCCCGACCCGCTGCTCGCGTCCTCCGACGTGGTCCC
>CAKZHP010000031.1 GCA_936924635.1 uncultured Propionibacteriaceae bacterium | reverse complement strand
GCTGGCCACTCAGGCGGGTCTGGCGCTGCCGGCACCGCTCGCGACGGCCAGGCTCGCTCCGCATCGACGCGTGAGGGTGCGGGCCGCGGGCGCACGGGCCGTGCTTCCGGTCCTTCGCGCACGGCAGCCGACTTCAGCGCCAGCCGCCGCCGAGGCTGATTCGAACGCCCCAGCGGCACGCACTCGCAGATATGGCCATGCGTGCCGGTGGGTGCTTCTGGGTGCGCGCAGTCGCGCCTGACCCGGTGCCTCGGTTCTGTCCCGGAGGCCGCGCCCGCATCCGCAAGCGCATCAGTCGGAGTACCCCCACTGGGGCTCGAACCCAGGACCCGCGACTTAAAAGGACGCTGCTCTAACCAGCTGAGCTATAGGGGCCGGGTCAGTCTACCGGCGCGGTCTCCTCACGCGCCGAGCGGTGCCCGCATCGCCGGGCACGGGTTCTCGACGAAGCCCGCTCGTTCGTACATCCCGCGGCCGTCGGCGGTCGCCATCAGCTCCGCCCGCCCGACACCGGTGCCCCGCGCCCACTCCATGACCGCCTCGAAGGCACGCCGCCCGTGACCGCGGCCTCGGTCCTCCGGGTACGTGCACACGTTGCTGATCAGCACGTCACCACCGGCGGGGACGCCGGGGGAGGGTGCCGCGTCGCGCACGGACGCCGTCGCGCACGACACCACGCGCCCGTCCTCGGTCACCACGACGATCCCGTACGCGGGGTCGCTCACCCGCTCCGCGAACCAGGCGGCGGCGTTGTCGCGCCAGGCACCGCCGGAGCCCGCGCCCATGGCCTCGAACATCAGGCCACGCAGAGCCACGAGATCGCTGACGTCGTCGGGGCCCGCCCGACGTACGCGGATGTCTGGATCGGCCACGGCCAGACCCTACCGAGGCCGATGTCTGCGCCGGCTGGCACAGTGGGCGCATGGACTGGACTGTGGTGGGGCTTGCTGCCGTGCTCGGCGTCGCGGCGATCCTCATCGGTGTCACGACGGACCGGCGCAACCGGCGTCGGCGCGCCGAGCTCGAGGCGGGCGCCCCGGAGCGGAACATCCCCGCCTACCCGGCCGATGCCCCTGCGCCCGCGTACGTGTCGGCCGAGGCCGCCAACACCCCGCCTGCCTCTCCTCGCCCCGCAGCGGCGCGGCTGGACGAGTCGCAGGCAGACGTACGGATCGCTGCCGGCTGGACTGACCGCCGCTTCGTCACCGCCGACGACCTGGCGGTGCTGCGCCCGGCCTGCGTGGTGGTCGCCGACGCGGTGATGTCCGTGCGCGAGGTGCTCCCGCTGATCGAGAAGGCCCGCCGGCTCGGAGTCGGGCTGGCTCTGGTCACGGGAGACGTCGAGCCAGACGTACGGGAGACGCTGGCCGTCAACGTCGTCCAGCGGCTGCAGGAGGTGGTGGTCGTGATCGCGACGGCCGAGCAGCGCACGTCTCTGACCACCGCGCTGGGGTCTCGCTCGCTCGATCGGACAGCCCTGCAGTCGGGCTGGGTGCCCGACGACGCGACCCCGAAGGTCGACACCTGGGTCAGTGGCCCGACCAGCAGCTGGGCGACGCGCGCGGCGACCCCGGCCGCCTAGCCGTACCGGGCCCGTCGCGAGCCCGAGCAGAGGCTGCCGCGGCGACCGGGCTGCGATCCCCGAGGCCACGCAGGAGACCCGGCAGCAGGCCAGGGCCTCGCGACCCGTCACCACGCCGTCGGCGCCTGACCGTCGAGAGGGACCCCGCACGCTGCCAGCCCGGCATCGACGAACTCCTCGGGAGGCTCCGTACGCCGCCCGACCAGGATCAGGTCGTGCCCGGGCGCGGCGAGCCACTCGCGTACGCACCGCCGGTGCCGGACGTGGCTCCGGGTGACCAGGGCAAATGGGGACCTCTTCTCTCTCGAGAGCCACCGTGACCCCCCAGCGCAGACCCTCGGCCATCGATCCCGGGACCCGCTCCAGCACTGGCAAGAACCACCGGAATGCGCCACGCCCTGAATGACAAGCGTGTGTTTTCTCATCGAAACTCTCCACGTCTGCTCGAGGTCGAGCAGCTGCGGGAATAGCGGCCCTCAGGCCCAGCCCAGCTCGTGGAGACGGTGGTCGTCGATGCCGAAGTGGTGGGCGATCTCGTGCACCACCGTGACAGCGATCTCGTCGACCAGCTCCTCGAGGTCATCGCACATGGCCAGCAGTGGCCGGCGAAAGATGAGGATGCGGTCGGGCAACACCCCGCCGTACGTCGAATCTCTTTCTGTCACAGGGATTCCGTCGTACAGGCCGAGCAGGTCGGGCTCGTCGGCCGGCGGGTCGTCCTCGACCAGCACGACCGCGTTGTCGACCAACGACGCGAGCTCGTCAGGGATCAGGTCGAGGGCTTCGGAGACGTACGCGTCGAACGCGTCGTCGGTCACGGTGACGGGCACAAGTCGATCCTAGTGCGGCCCGAATCACACGGATGGAATTCCACTCCTGCCATTTCTGGGATCGCCTGGACGGCATTCCTGGAGTCTTGCTGTGAATTCTGAGACCGACGTAACGTGCGTGATCGAAGAGACGGATGTGACGAAATCGTTCGCGATGGGATCGCGTCCACCATGAACCAGCTACGGGACGACTGCTGACACCGGGGAGACCATTCGTGAACATCGTGCTGCGCGGCGCCAGGGCCGCAGCCGTCTCGGCCGCACTGGCCGTCAGCTTGTCGGGCCTGGGCGGCCTGGCGGCGGGCCCGATGGCCACGGCCAGCTCCGTGCTGACCGCGACGACGGCCGTGAACGTCCGTTCTGGCCCCAGCACGTCCGCCGCGATCCTCGGCGTGGTCGGCACCGGCGCGTCGGTCACCGCGACCGGACCCTCCCAGGGCGGCTGGACCCCGGTCAGCTACAACGGGCGCTCCGGGTATGTCTCGTCCCAGTACCTGACGCAGTCGGGCAGCACCAGCGCGGCGGTCGTCTCCCGCGGCAGCAGCGGCATCATCCGTACGGCCACGGCGCTCGAGGATGTCAACGTCCGCACCGGGCCCGGCACCCAGTACCCCGTGAGCACCGTGCTCCCCAAGGGCGGCACGTGCTGGCTGTCGGGGGCGACCCGCGACGGCTACACCCAGATCATCGACGGCCGCTGGATCGCCACCGCGTGGCTCAAGCCGGACATCACCGCGGCGGTCGGTGCCGCTGCGCGCATCCCCACCGTCACCGGTCAGGTCCGAGCGACCGCCGCCCTGATGATCCGCACCACCTCTGGCTCGGACTACACGAGCCTCGGTGACGTGCCCAGCGGCACGATCCTCGACGTCACCGGCGTGGTGCAGAACGGGATGGCGCAGGTCATCTACCAGGGCGCCGTCCGCTGGGTGAACGCCGCCTACATCAGCCCGGTCTCCGCGGCTGGCCCCGGCGGCGGCTCCGGGGCGCTGCCCGGCGTCACCGGCACCCGGTACGCGACCACGGCCCTCGACATCCGTACGGAGTCCTCCGGCGGCCAGGTGATCACCGAGGTGCCGAAGGGCACCGCACTGAGCATCACCGGCGTGCAGCAGAACGGGCGGGCGCAGGTCATCTACCAGGGCGCCGTGCGCTGGGTGACGGCCCAGTACCTGTCAACCTCGCCCGTCGTCGTGAGCACGGGCGACTCGCAGGGACTGGCCGGCCTGCAGCCGAAGGCGAAGGTGATCGTGTCGGAGACGCAGGCCAGGTTCCCGATGATCACGACCTACTACGGCGTACGGCCCGACTCGATCCCCGACCACCCGAGCGGCCGCGCGGTCGACATCATGCTGCCGAGCTACCGCACCAACGCGGCGTTGGGCCAGCAGATCGCCGACTACTACCGCGCGAACGCCTCCAGGTTCGGCATCGAGTACATCATCTTCAACCAGCGCATCTGGAGCGCAGCCCGGGCATCGGAGGGCTGGCGGTACATGGCCGACCGCGGCTCCGACACCGCCAACCACATGGACCACGTCCACATCACCGTCACCCCCTGATCAGCACCGCTCCGGCGTACGGATCGCAGGGCATCGCCAGCGCCGGCGGTGGCCTGCGATCGTGCGCCCGGGGAGCGCATCGAGGTGTGGGTGCGATCGGCCTGCACCCCTCTCGTCCCGAGAACGGGCCCGACATGGGTGACCAGCAGGTGGTTGTCCAGCCAGGAAGACGTCTGGCTCCCGGGCACCGGCCCCTGTCGTCAGCGTGGACCACTGCCACGGGCGCAGGCCTGGCGCATGTGACGACCACGGGCACAGGCGAAGATGACGCACGCCACGGGCGGCAGGCGCGAAGGATGGGATTTGCCCAGGTGAGCGGGCACGAGGCCGGGACGGCCAGGGAGAAAGTGTGGCCAGGGCCGGGATCGAACCGGCGACCTTTCACTTTTCAGGCGAACGCTGCTACCAGCTGAGCTACCTGGCCAAGAGATGACTGCGCGACCCCGACGGGACTCGAACCCGCGACCTCCGCCGTGACAGGGCGGCGCGCTAACCAACTGCGCTACGGGGCCCTGGATGGGGCCTCGCCCGTGTGACCGGGCCTTCGGAACTATAGCCGTACAGGCCGGTGCTGCGCCAATCTCACCCGCCCGCTGCCGTCAGGCCGCCTGCGCCGGGAACATCCTCAGTCGGCAGGACCTCGCCTCATCTCACGTCGCAGCTGAGGCAGCAGGACGTCACGCACGGCGGCCAGGACCTCGTCGGCGACCTGGTCCTCGTTGCTCCCGTCGGCAGCCAGCTCCCACCAGTAATCGCCCCCGTGGGTCAGGGTCCCTGACCGCTCCCAGTACCGGCGGGTGAGCGGTATCACATTGGGGGTGGGCCGGGCCCGCATCCACGGGTGCTCGGCTCGTGCCCACTCCCACTCGTCCTTGCCGACCACCAGCAGGTTCATGGTGAACTTGACCAGGCTCGCGCTGCTGGCGTTCGACGACTGGAAGCCCAGCATCGACCAGTCCCGCTCGTCCGGCAGCGTCCACGTCGTCCCGGAGCCGGTGAAGCCCAGCTCCCGGAACGCCGGCCCCCAGCGGTTCTTCAGGAGGCCCTTCAGACGGTCCTGCGCAGCGCCCATGGGCGCCATGCTAGGAGTCGGGTGGTCCACGTACGCCCTCACCGCAGGCTCCCCTAGACTGTCTTCCGCTCCAGGTCCCCATCGTCTAGCGGCCTAGGACACCGCCCTTTCAAGGCGGTTGCGCGGGTTCGAATCCCGTTGGGGGCACCACACCCACGCAAGGCCGGTTTGCCCGCCTGGAGCCGGCCCGCCTCCCTACTCGCCCGCCACCGACACATGAGGCCGCGCTTATCAAGGCTGCACCGAAAGGGTATGCACGCCTACCCTTCCTGGGTGCACGAGTTTGTGAAGAGCGATCCCGCCGGGCCCACGGCGTTCGCGTACGAGGTCGCGGGGCTGTCCTGGCTGCGCGCTGCCGGCACGGCTGGGGCGCGTGTGGTGACCGTGCACACGTCAGACGACCGTGAGATCCACATGGAGCAGCTGCGCAGCGTCGCGGCCACCACGGACGCGGCCGCCGACTTCGGTCGCCGGCTCGCCGTCACCCACGACGCCGGGGCCGACGCCTTCGGTGCTGCGCCCCCTGGCTGGGAGGGCGACGGCTGGATCGGCGTCGAGCCCATGCCGCTGGCGACCGAGCCCAGCTGGGGTGCGTTCTTCGCCAGGCACCGCTGCCGGCCGTACCTGGCGAGGGCCCAGGCCCGCGGCAGCATGACCACCGCCGACGCGACGCTCATCGAGCGGCTGCTCGACCGCTTGGAGGCCGGCGACTTCGACGACGACGCGCCCCCAGCCCGCATCCACGGCGACCTCTGGTCGGGCAACCTGATCCCGACCGCTGACGGCTACACGCTCATCGACGCGGCAGCCCACGGCGGCCACCGCCTGACCGACCTGGCGATGCTGTGCCTGTTCGGCGCCCCTCGGCTGGAGGCCGTGCTCGATGCGTACGCGGCAGCCTCGACCCACCTGCCGGACGACTGGCGCTCCCTGGTGCCGTTGCACCAGCTGCACCCGCTGCTGGTGCACGCGGCGATCTTCGGAGGGCTGTACGGCAGCCAGGCGGCGAGCGCGGCCAGGCGCTACGTCTGACTCAGCGCACGTACGCGCTCGACCAGCGCCGCATCTCGTCGAAGGCCCGCTCCCGCACCGGCTCCGCTGACAGGACGACGTCGTGCATGGCGCCGTCCAGGCGCACCAGTGTGACGTGCCGGCCCAGGTTGGCCGCCCGCGCGGCCAGGCGCTTCACGTCGAGCACGGTGTCGGCGGAGAGGAAGTCGTCGGACCAGTCGCGGCGGAAGTCGGAGCGCGCCGAGATCAGCATCAGCACCGGGCAGTCGATGTCGATCCCCGCCGCGATCTGCGCGTGCCCGCCCATCACGGCGCGCAACCAGCCGGCGCGGACCGGCTGTGAGGGAGAGGTCTTCACTGCCAGGTCCCAGTCCCAGTCGCCACCCAGGGAGGTGTGCAGCGCCCGGGCGTAGTTGCCGTTGTCGCGCCAGGGCAGCGCCCGCGTGGCCACCCGGCTCGCCAGGCTGCGGATGATCGTCGGCGCCACGGCCCGCACGATCGAGGAGGCCTGCAGGTCGATCCAGGGCGAGTTCAGCACCAAGCCGGCGATCACGCCCGGGTGTCGGTCGGCCCAGAGCGCCGCGGTCAGGCCGCCGGTCGAGTGGGCGTTGATGACCACGGTCTCGTGATGACGGCGTACGCGCTTGACGGCCGCGTCGATCTCGAGGTCGTAGTCGGCCAGGTCGTCGATGTAGCCGGCGAGCTCGCCGTCGTGGAGGGCACGTCCGTACCTGCGGAGGTCCAAGGCGTAGAAGTCGTACCCCAGCGTGTCCCAGACGTCAGCCAGATGCGTCTGGAAGAAGTAGTCGTTCCAGCCGTGGATGTACAGCACTGCGCGCGAGTGTGACGGCTTGTTGCGCCGCACCAGGGAGGCGGTGAGCTCTCCCTCGCCCTCCTCGGGGTAGCGTCGCGCACCGACCAGCCGCATGGTGCGGGCCTGGTAGCCGGGCAGGAACACGTCCTCGCGCCACGGCTCCCAGACGACCTCAGCCTCGTCGGCAGGGGCGGTCGCGGCGTCGTCCGGGATGTCGGAGGGGCCGTCAGCGACCATGCGGAGGACCGAAGAGCTCAGCCGGAGCGACGCATCTGGAGCGCGTCACCCTCGTCATCAGCGTCGTCGGAGTGGTCCTGGTCCGAGTCGTCCTCGTCGTCGATGTCGTCGTCGTAAGCGGCGGCGAGATCGGCGTACGCGTCGGGGATCCCGTCCTCCGAGCCGCGCAGCTCGCGCTCAAGGGTGGAGAAGTCCGTCGATACGGACCTGTACTTCAACTCGCGGGCAACTTTCGTCTGCTTCGCCTTCGCACGGCCGCGCCCCATAGAGCCAGCCCCCTCGCATCTCGTCGCTCGCGGAGTGGCCGCGGCAGTTTCTCGTCAGTTCGTGCGACAGAGGATACCTGCCCGCCCCGGCTTCGACCAACATCTGGCGACGCGTCCGCAGTGGCACCCCTGCCCGTACGCGAGACCGCACCGTCCGTCGTGACGGAGGGTGCCGGTCGGGGCGGAAGCGCGCCTCGTTCAGGAGCGCGGGGCCGTGTTGTCCGTGCCGCCGAGGCGGGCCAGCAGCTCGTGGCACCGGTGGGCGCGCTCGCTGTCCTGCTGCATCACCGACTCGAAGAACTCGGCGATCTCGTCCTGGCCGGCGTTGCGAGCGTCACGCACGAACTGCCCGTAGTCGTGGCCGTCCTTGAGGGCGTGGTACTGCACGGAGATGAGGTCGAACGTCACGTCGTCGAATCCGGTCTCGCCTGTGGCCATGGGGGCTCCTGCTCTCTGGTCGCGGCAGAGCCCTCCGGCGTCTGTCGCGGGTGGGCGGGACACCTCGATCCTGCGAGGATCATCAGCCGCCGTCCAGCAGCACTGGCCAGTCCGTCCCCGTGGATGAGCCCGCCGGGGTGGTCGCCGCTCAGGAGGTCGGGTGCGCTCCTGAGAGCCGTACGCCCTCGCCGTCACCGATCTCACCGGCGACCCAGGCGTCCATGCCGGCCGCGGCCAGGGAGCGTATGGCCTCGTCGACCGACGTCTCGGGCAGCACGATCGCCATGCCCACGCCCATGTTCAGCGTGGCCTCGATGTCGGCCTGGCTGAGCTCGCCGGCGCGCTGCACGAGACCGAAGACCGGGGCCGGCGACCAGGTCTCACGACGAACGGTTGCGCCCAGGTGAGCCGGCAGCACGCGGGCCAGGTTATTGGCTAGGCCGCCGCCGGTGATGTGGCTCATGGCGTGCACCTTGGTGGCAGAGACGACGTCGAGCACCGCCTTGGCGTACACGCGGGTGGGCTCCAGCAGCTCCTCGCCGAGGGTGCGGCCGAGCTCGGGCACGTGCTGGTCGAGGCGCATCCCGGCATGACGCAGCAGCACCGAGCGCACCAGCGAGTAGCCGTTGGAGTGCAGGCCCGAGGAGGCGACGGCGAGCACCACGTCGCCGTTCTGGATGCGTTCGGAGCCCAGGATCTGGTCGGCCTCCACGACGCCGGTGGTGGCGCCGGCGACGTCGTACTCATCAGCCGCCAGCAGCCCTGGGTGCTCGGCGGTCTCCCCACCGAGCAGCGAGGCCCCGGCCGCCGTACACGCCGCGGCAATGCCCGACACGATGGCCGCGATCCGCTCAGGGACGAGCGTGCCGCAGGCGATGTAGTCGGTGACGAACAGCGGCTCCGCGCCCACCACGACCAGGTCGTCGACGAGCATGCCCACCAGGTCCCAGCCGATGGTGTCGTGCTTGTCGAGCGCCTGCGCGATGGCCACCTTGGTGCCGACGCCGTCGGTCGAGGTGGCGAGCACCGGCTTCGCGTACGCCTTCAGGGCGCTGGCGTCGAACAGGCCCGCGAACCCGCCGATCCCGCCGATGACCTCGGGGCGGTGAGTGGCACGTACGTGCTCCTTCATCAGCTGCACGGCACGGTCGCCGGCCTCGATGTCGACGCCTGCCCGGGCGTACGCGCTGTCGTTCACGAGGCCTCCTGGCTGATGCCGAGCTGCTGGGCCGCCTGGCGCGGCACGGGGATCGGGTACTCGCCGTCGAAGCACGCCCGGCAGAGGCGGCTCTTGGCGATGCCGGTCGAGGCGACCAGGCCTTCGAGGGAGATGTGGCCGAGGGTGTCGGCGCCGATGGAGCGGCAGACCTCCTCGACGGTCATGCCGGGGGCGATCAGCTCGGCGCGGGTGGCGAAGTCGATGCCGTAGAAGCAGGGCCACTCCACGGGCGGCGACGAGATCCGTACGTGGACCTCCTTCGCCCCCGCCTCGCGCAGCATCCGCACCAGCGCGCGCTGCGTGTTGCCGCGCACGATCGAGTCGTCGACGACGACCAGCCGCTTACCCGCGATCACGTCGCGCAGGGGGTTCAGCTTGAGCCGGATGCCGAGCTGCCGGATGGTCTGGGAGGGCTGGATGAAGGTGCGGCCGACGTACGCGTTCTTGACGAGCCCGACCCCGTACGGGATGCCGGACGCCTCCGCGTAGCCGATCGCCGCCGGCGTGCCGGACTCCGGCACGGGGATCACCAGGTCGGCGTCGGCGGGGTGCTCCATGGCGAGCGTGCGGCCGATCTCGACGCGGGTGGAGTGCACACGGCGGCCGGCGATGACGGTGTCGGGGCGGGAGAGGTAGACGTACTCGAACAGGCAGCCCTTGGGGTTCGCCTCCGCGATCCGCGTGGAGCGCATGCCCTGGGCGTCGATGGTGATCATCTCGCCCGGCTCGACCTCGCGCACGAAGGTGGCGCCCACGGTGTCCAGCGCGGCGGTCTCGGACGCGACGACCCAGCCGTTCTCCAGCCGCCCGAGCACCAGCGGGCGTACGCCCTGGGGGTCGCGGGCCGCGTACAGGGTGTGCTCGGTCATGAAGACCAGGCAGTACGCGCCGCGCAGGCGCGGGAGGAGGTCGAGCGCGGCGTCCTGCACCGAGGTGCCCTCGGGGTAGGTGCCGAACAGGGAGGAGACGATCGAGGTGTCGTTGCTGGAGTCGAGCGACTCCTTGTGCGGCACCGGCTCGGTGGGCTGCCGCTCGGCGAGCAGGGCTTCGAGCTCGTCGGTGTTGGTGAGGTTGCCGTTGTGGGCGAGCGCAAGGCCGCCGGAGCCCATGCCACGGAAGGTGGGCTGAGCGTTGTTCCAGACGCTCGCGCCGGTGGTGGAGTAGCGGGTGTGGCCGACGGCGATGTGACCGGCGAGGGTCGTCAGCGTCGGCTCGTCGAACACCTGCGAGACCAGCCCCATGTCCTTGAACACCATGATCCGGTCGCCGTTGCTGACCGCGATGCCCGCCGACTCCTGGCCGCGGTGCTGGAGGGCGTAGAGGGCGAAGTACGTCAGCTTGGCGACGTCCTCGTTGGGGGCCCAGACGCCGAAGACACCGCACTCGTCCTGGGGGCCCGCGTCGTACGGGTCGAGCTCATGCGTCAGTCGACCGTCTCCGCGCAGCACGGGCTCTACCCTATCCGGCCGAGGCGAGGACGGTCGCGGCGGGGGCGGCGCACCGAGAAGCACCCTGGCCGCACGCACCGACATATTTGCCAGTGCTTGCGACCTGGGTGCTTCTCACGACGCCAACCAGGTCGAGGAGTGCAGCTCGGGCAGGTAGGGGGAGGGTCCCGTGGCCGGCCGTGGATAGCTGTTGAGGCACGACTCCAGGTCTCGGCCGAAGGAAGCCCGGACCCACCGTCACCCAGAAGCACCCCAGCCGCACGCAGCGACATATCTCCCGGTGCTTGCGTGTGGGGTGCTCATCGCTTGCGCGGTGTCGGCGTCGAGAGCTGCACGGCCGACCTGAGCGCGTCATCCATCGAGACACCGACGAGCACCTGGGAGTAGCCGTCGCCCACGGGGCGAGGAGTCGGCGCACCACTCGCGGCCAGCAGGAGCACCACGCCCGCGGCGGCCGCGATCGCCAGGATGCGCGTGCGCCGTCGTCTCCTGGGACTCACCCTGCCCGGCACCCGGTGCGGCCCCGCCTCCGATGAGGCGAGCCTCATCAGCGGGTGAGGCCGCCCAGACGCTCCAGGAAGAGCGCCTCGCCGAGCGCGGCCTTCGCGAAGTCGCCGAGGTGGAGGGACTCGTTGGGGCCGTGCATGCGGGAGTCGGGGTCGCAGACGGCGGTGAGGAGGATGGTGGCGTCGGGGTAGGCCTTCTGGAAGTCGCCCGCCATCGGGATCGACCCGCCCTGGCCGGTGAACACCGGCTCGACGCCCCAGGCCTCGGCGAACGCCGTACGTGCCGCCTCGGCGTACGGACCCTCGAACGGCAGCGTCGACGGGTTGCCCTCCGAGCCGCGCGTCACCGTGACCCGCGCGCCCCATGGGGCGTGCGACTCCAGGTGCTCGACCAGCCGGTCCAGCGCCTCGGGTGCGTCCTGGCCAGGGGCGACGCGCAGCGACACCTTGGCCCGCGCGGTCGGGAACAGCGTGTTCGAGGCGTCGGCCACGCTGGGCGCGTCAATGCCGATCACGGTGATCGACGGCTTGGCCCAGATGCGCTCGACGATCGAGCCGGTGCCGAGGTACGCGACCCCGTCCAGCACCCCCGACTCGGCGCGCAGCCGCTCCTCCGGGTAGTCCAGGTCGGCCGCCGAGCCCGTGCCGAGCCCTGCCACGGCCACCGAACCGTCGTCGGCGTGCAGCGTTGCCAGCAGGCGGCAGAGCGCAGTCACCGCGTCGGGCACGATGCCGCCGAACTGGCCCGAGTGCACCGCGTGGTCGAGCGTCGCCACCTCCACGACGCAGTCGGCGACGCCGCGCAACGTGGTGGTGAAGGCGGGCTGGCCCACGTCCCAGTTGCCCGAGTCGGCGATGACGTACGCGTCCGCGGCCAGCAGGTCGCGGTGGGCCGCCATGATCGCGCCCAGCGTCGGCGACCCGTACTCCTCCTCGCCCTCGACGAACACCGTGACCCCGACGGGCAGCTCACCGCCGAACGCCCGCAGCGCGGCCAGGTGCACGCCGATGCCGCCCTTGTCGTCGGCGGCACCCCGCCCGTACATCCGCTCCCCGACCCGGGTCGCCTCGAACCCCGGCGTACGCCACACCGCGGCGTCACCCACGGGCTGCACGTCGTGGTGCGCGTACAGGCAGACCCGCGGCGCCCCCGCCGGCCCCTCGAACCGGCCGATCACCGCGGGGCGGCCGCCCTCGGCCACGACCCGTACATCGGGGCAGCCCAGGTCGCGCAGCAGCCCGGCGACCGCTTCGGCCGACGCGTCCACGTCAGCGAAGTGCTCCTGCTGCGAGCTCACCGACGGGATCGCCACCAGCCGCGCAATGTCGTCCAGGGCTCGAGGGATCTCCCGCTCCACGGCGGCACGAAGCTCAGTCATGCCCCGACCCTACGCCGCACCCACCCCGACCTGGCCCCCACCATCGGCGTACGCATCGGCTGAGCTGTCGCATCGCTAGGGTGGCCGCCGCATCGCCGACGTGAGAGGAACCCGATGAGCCAGCAGCCGCTCGAGGGCCTCGGCCACAGGCCAGCAGGCCAGGCCCCTGACTTCCAGGCCCCCACCGGCTGGCCGGGTGGCCCCGGGTACACCGCGCCGTCGCAGGGCCGGGCCCCGTACGGCACCTCCCCTCAGCCCGGGCAGCCTCCGTACGGCTCTGCCGGCATCTCGTACGCCCACCGGGCGGCCGACCTGCAGGGCTCCGCACCGGCGAGCCCCTACCCGGCCCCGCCGTACCCCACCGCTCCCCCGCCGAAGCCCGACCTTCGGTGGTGGGCGCTCGGCATCATCGGGCTCTTCGTGATGATAGGCATCGTCACCGTCGTCGTCCTGCAGCAGCCGAAGCGGCCGGTGGCACCCGCCGCGCCGACCCCGGCCACCGTCACGCCCGACCGCACGACCACCGCCCCCCGGACCACCGCACCTCAGACGACGCCGACCCGCTCCACCAGCACGGCGACCCGCGGCCCGAGCACGGCCACCCAGGCGACCGCGCCGGCAACCCGCGGCTTCACGATCACGCCGCCGCCGGGGTGGGGCTATGCGACCACGAGCGGCACCAGCAACGACGTACGGCTGGTGGACTCGCAGGGCAGCACGCTCACGGTCTACTCGTGGGCCTCGCAGGAGACCGGGGCCGCGCGCTGCGCCAAGGAGCTCCCCTCTCAAGATCTGGGTGCCGGGCCAGATCACCCCCGTGGCCGACACGACCCTGGCCGGGGAGCCGTTCCAGGGCGGCCAGCTACAGGGAGAGAAGCAGCTGTACGTCTTGCGCTGCGCCCAGAAGAACGGTCGGGTCTACAACCTGTCGAGCCAGTCCTCGATCGAGCGGGCCGGGGCCGTCGCCTCCGCGTACGACCAGGTCGTCGCCAGCTGGGCCTGGACCTGATGGCCCGGCCTGCGCCCCCACTACGCTGACCGCTCGCAGCGACTCTCAGGGGACCCGTGAGCCAGACTCCACCCAGCGGCTGGGGCGGCGCCGCGGCCCCACGGCCCGGACTTCCAGGCGCCGGGCCCGCGGCCGCCCGCTGGGCCC
>CAKZHP010000030.1 GCA_936924635.1 uncultured Propionibacteriaceae bacterium | reverse complement strand
AGGGCAACTGGGACCTCGTCGGCAACAACATCCCGGTCTTCTTCATCCAGGACGCCATCAAGTTCCCCGACCTGGTGCACGCCGTGAAGGAGGAGCAGGACCGCGGCTGGCCGCAGGCCGCCACCGCCCACGACACGTTCTGGGACTTCATCTCGCTCATGCCCGAAGCCACCCACATGGTGCTGTGGACGATGTCCGACCGGGCCATCCCGCGCTCGTTCCGCTTCATGGAGGGCTTCGGCGTCCACACCTTCCGCCTGGTGAACGCCGAGGGCGAGGCGCACTTCGTGAAGTTCCACTGGAAGCCGCGTCAGGGCATGCAGTCGGTGCTCTGGGACGAGGCCGTGAAGATCAACGGCGCCGACCCCGACTTCCACCGCCGTGACCTGTTCGGCGCGATCGCGCTGGGCGACCACCCGCAGTGGGACCTGGCGATCCAGGTCTTCGACGAGGAGTTCGCCGACCAGTTCGACTTCGACGTGCTCGACGCCACCAAGATCATCCCCGAGGAGATCCTCCCCGTCCGGGTGATCGCTCGCCTGACGCTGGACCGTACGGTCACCAACGTCTTCTCCGAGACCGAGCAGGTCGCCTTCATGACCCAGAACGTCGTACCGGGAATCGAGTTCTCCGACGACCCGCTGCTGCAGGGGCGAAACTTCAGCTACCTCGACACCCAGCTCAAGCGCCTGGGCAGCACGAACTTCTCGCAGCTGCCGGTCAACGCACCGCGGTGCCCCGTCGCGCACTTCCAGCGCGACGGCCACATGCAGATGGGCCTGCAGGAGGGGCGCGCGAACTACGAGCCGAACTCCTTCGCCGGTGACGACCGTGGCCCGCGCGCCGACACGTCGACCGGGTTCACCACGTTCCCCTCGCAGGTCGAGGGTCAAAAGCGGCGGCTGCGGGCCGAGTCGTTCGCCGACCACTACAGCCAGGCGCGGCAGTTCTACCTGAGCCAGACCCCGGTCGAGCAGCAGCACATCGTTGACGCGTTCGCCTTCGAGCTCGGCAAGTGCGAGATCGAGGCGATCCGTACGCGGATGGTCGCGAACCTCGTGAACCTCGAGACCGACCTCGCCGAGCGCGTGGCCGACAAGCTGGGGATGCCGCTGCCGGAGGCGTCTGCCGCCAAGGTGCCCACCCGCACCGACCTGGAGCCGTCCGACGCCCTGTCGATCCTCAAGCGGTCCCCGGAGAGCTTCGCTGGCCGCAAGCTCGGCCTCCTCACCGACCCCAGCGCCCCCGCCGACCTGGTCGACGCGCTGCGGTCGACCTTCGTCGAGAAGGGCGCCCAGGTGGAGCTCGTCGCCGCGAAGGCGGGCGCCAAGGTCGGTGGCGATGCGACGCCGGTCGACCATGCCGTGGAGGGGGCGCCGTCGGTGCTCTTCGACGCGGTCGCCGTGGTGCTCTCCGACGCCGGGGCCGCCGAGCTCGCCGCCAAGGCGTCGGCGCAGGCCTTCCTCCGAGATGCGTACGCGCACCTCAAGGTGATCGGCCTGACCGAGGCCGCCGCGCCCCTGGTCGTCGCGGCCGGGCTCACCGACAGGCTCGACGACGCCTGCCCGACCCTGACCACCGGCTCGGTCGAGCAGTTCTTCGAGCAGTGCGGCAAGCTCCGCGCCTGGGAGCGGGCCGTCCAGCCCTGATCGCCTGCCACGTACGCCCCGCAGCCACCCCTGCGGGGCGTACGCGTGTCCGGGGTTGCGCTGCATCACGCCCGCCGGGGGGCCACGGCCGGGTGGGTCACCTGCATCTTCTGGTCCCTACAGGCAGCATGTGCCAGACATGGCGCATCGTGTCGTCAGCGACCAGAAGATGCAGGTCGGGTGCGGGCCGCCTGCCCGCGCGTGACGAACGCGACGCAGGACGACAGCGCGGCGTACGGGTCGGGTGGCACCCGCGACGTAGGATCGCGGGGTCGTCGTGGTGAGGAGCGAGACCGTTGTACGAAGGGCCGGTGCAGGACCTGATCGACGAGCTGGCGACCCTGCCAGGGATCGGGCCGAAGGGAGCGCAGCGGATCGCATTCCACCTGCTCGACGCGCCTGCTCCCGACGTGGAGCGCCTCGCCGAGACGCTGACGCGGGTGAAGCAGCAGGTGCGCTTCTGCTCGGTGTGCTTCAACATCTCCTCCGACGAGCTGTGCCGGGTCTGCCGTGACCCGCGCCGCGAGAAGACGTCGATCTGCGTGGTCGAGGAGTCCAAGGACGTGGTCGCCATCGAGCGCACCCGGGAGTTCCGCGGCACCTATCACGTGCTCGGCGGGTCGATCAGCCCCATCGACAACCGCGGCCCGGCCGACCTGCGCATCAAGGAGCTCTGCATGCGGCTCGCCGACGGCACGGTCACCGAGGTGATCCTCGCCACCGACCCGAACCTGGAGGGCGAGGCGACGGCGACGTACCTGTCACGCCTGCTGCTGCCGATGGGCGTCTCGGTGTCGCGGCTCGCGTCGGGCCTGCCGGTGGGCGGCGACCTGGAGTACGCCGACGAGATCACGCTCGGCCGCGCGTTCGAGGGGCGGCGTTCGGTCTCGGTCTGACGAGTCGGCGACGTGAACGCGCCACACCTGGTCTGACCCGCCCTCGAGATCGCATCCGCCTGTCCGGAGCTCACCGCACCGGTGAGGGGTCTCTCATCTCACAGGGACTTCACAGCGTCTTCCTACGCAGCCTCCCCACACTTGGACCTAGCAGCCGCCCGCGGGGGTGGCGGGAGGGGGAGAAGACAACATGCGTGGACATCCTGGCGGCGGCGGGCACGGCGCGTTCCTGCTGGCGCACGGGCTCTGGCAGCTGCTGATGCTCGCACTGGTGGTGGCGGTCGCGTTCTTCGTCATCAAGAAGCTGCGCGCCAAGGGTGCGCTGGGCGGGCCGGGGCCTCGTGGTGCGAAGCCCGGTTTCGGCTGGTTCGCGCCGACGGGCCCTGCGGCGCCGGCCGACCCCGCGCAGAGCGCCTTGGTGATCCTCAACGAGCGCCTCGCCAAGGGTGACATCGAGATCGACGACTACCACGCCCGGCTCTCGGCGCTGAAGGGCCACGACCCAAGCCCCTCGATCTGACGCCAGGCCTCATGACGCCGGTGGCCCCGCGCAGCACGCCCGCTGCGCGGAGCCACCGGCGTCTGGCGTCTCCGGGGGTGGTGAGGGGCGCAGATGAGACTGGCCTCAGCGTCGTTGCCGTACGCACCGACCAGACCCACACTCAATGGCGGGGGAGCACCGGAACCTGGACCCCGGGAGGGGGTCGACGCATGTGGACGGGCACCGGGACCATGTGGAAGCGCAGCACCATCAGTGACGCCCCGGCCTGGACGACAGGGTCCCCGAAGCCGGCCACGCGAGCATCGCTGGTGTTCCGCGCTGGGGTGGCCGACGAGACCCCGGAGACCCGGGGCTGGCTCGCCGCCTGCCGCGACCTGGCGCTCGCCGCCGACACACCTGCCGGCGTGCACGTTCGCGGCGAGGTCAAGGGCCTCCACACCACGTACACGATCTCTGCCGACCACCACCTGCTGCCCACCGGCATCGCCTGGCTCGTGACCCGGCTGGTCCGCCCCGACCTCGACCTGCTGGAGCGGGTGGTCATGGTGCGGCAGGCGGAGGCGGTGCAGCCGTCCTTGTACGGGCAGCTGCTGCGCCGCGAGCTGGGGGCGCAGGGGTACGGCATGGCGGGGTTTGCCGAGCTCGGGCTGGAGCGTCTCGACCCGAGCGCCATGCGGTGGTTCACCCAGCTGGCCTTCACGACCGGCAACGTGGCGATCTGCTTCGACGGTGCGGCGCCTGACGGCGTGACGCTGGCCCTGCCCACCGACGAGCGCTGGTCGCCGCCGGAGCCGACCGAGACCCTACGCCCCCGCCCCGCCGTGACCGAGGTGACCGGCACCGAGGTGGGGCTGCTGAGCCGGGTGCCCGGACGCGCGGTCGGGCTGGCGCTGGGGCACGTGCTGACGGCACGACTGGCGCACCGCGTGCAGATGCGGCGCCCGGGGTACGGCGGCGTCCGCTCCCAGACCTCCCGCATCGACCTGGCGGCCGGGGCGGTGCTGGTCGCCGCATCCGCGGTCGAGGCGCCCGCTCCGTTCCTGCTGGGGTCGCTGGAGGCCGCCCTCCGCGACGTGGTGGAGAGCGGCGCGCGCCCGCAGGAGCTGATCGACCTCGTCATCGCCACCCACCGGAGGGTGACCGACCCGAACCAGCACTTCGCGATCCTGCAGCGGGCCGCGCTGGACGACCTGCTGGGGCTGCGCGCGCTGGCCCCGGCCGACCTGCTGGAGGAGCTGAAGACGGTGTCGGCCGTCGACGTGGCCGAGGTGGCGGCGACCGTACGCGCCTGCCACCTGATCGGCATGCCGGAGGGTTCGCCTCTGGAGAACCCGTTCGGCTTCCCGGTCGACGAGCCCGTGTACGGGCGAGCGCGCCAGAGCGGCCAGTCATCCCACCCGTCGCTGTGCGCGAGGCGGCCGGCCGCAGCGGCGTACGTGATGCCGGGCATGATCCACCTGCGGCCCTCCGCCGACGAGGGCCTGGACATCCCCGCCACCCAGATCGTGCAGCTGCTCACGTACCCCGACGGCGGCCGCGCGCTGGTCACCGCCGACGGGTTCACCCACGCGGTCGAGCCGACCTTGTACGGCGAGGGCGCTGCCCTGCTCGCCGCCATCGACTCGATGGTGCCGGCCGACCTGCGTTTCGACCTGCCGGCCCGGGCCGAGGTGCCCCAGCCGACCGTGATCACCAAGGACCCGGCCTGGCGCTCGGTGATCTCCCGCGTGATCCCCAAGCCCGCGGTGCGGGTGACGCCGGAGACCGTGGTCGAGCGCGTACGCGTCCGAGGCCACGACGAGCCGAAGCGGGTGCTCGACCGGGCGTTGTGACGTCGCGGAGACCCGGCCGCCGCCGGTCTGGACCCCGAGGTCGTCGAGGAGGTCCGCCGGGCCGTGATCGACGCCTTCGTCACGCCCGAGCTACGCGTCCACCCGCGCCTGGGCGGGGCTGACACCGCCCGCGTGCCGCGGCGTTCCGTCGGCGAAACGGAGAGGCGCACACGCGCAGCACCGGGCTAGAATCGGCGCTCGTCTGCACAGCGACGATGGGGCCATCACCCCGGAGCCGCCGGAAGAACGGCCGTCTGGCTCACTAGAACCGGCAGCAGGCGACGCGAGAGTGGGGGTCTTCGGGCCCCAAGGAGGGTGGTACCGCGGGGCGCTCCGACAGGCGCAGCCTCGTCCCTTCGCCCGTACGGACGAAGAAGGACCGCCATGACCAGCCACGCCGAGAGCCGCCGCGCGTACACGCCCGTGCCGCCGCAGGTCGACCTGCCCGCGATGGAGCACGAGATCCTGCGCCTCTGGCAGGAGCAGGGCACATTCGAGAAGTCCGTCGCACAGACCGAGGGCGGCCCGCGCTGGACGTTCTACGAGGGCCCGCCGACCGCCAACGGCATGCCCGGCACGCATCACATCGAGGCGCGCGTGTTCAAGGACGTGTTCCCGCGCTTCCGCACCATGCAGGGCTACCACGTGGAGCGCAAGGCCGGCTGGGACTGCCACGGCCTGCCCGTCGAGCTCGCGGTCGAGAAGGAGCTCGGCATCAACGGCAAGCCTGACATCGAGAGGTACGGGGTCGCCGAGTTCAACGCCCGCTGCCGCGAGTCGGTCGGGCGGCACGTCGACGCGTTCAGCGCCCTCACCGACCGGATGGGCTACTGGGTCGACCTCGACACGGCGTACTGGACGATGGCGCCGGAGTACGTCGAGTCGGTCTGGTGGGCGCTGAAGCAGATCCACTCCCAGGGGCTGCTGGTCGAGGACTACCGCGTGGCGCCGTACTGCCCGCGCTGCGGCACGACGCTGTCGGACCACGAGCTGGCGCAGGGGTACGAGACGGTGAAGGACCCGTCGGTGTTCGTACGCTTCCCGCTCACCTCCGGCCCGCTCGCGGGCCAGGCCGACCTGCTGGTGTGGACCACGACCCCGTGGACGCTGGTCTCCAACACCGCCGTCGCCGTACATCCCGAGGTCACCTACGTGGTGGCCACCCGAGGTGACGAGCGCGTCGTCGTGGCCGAGCCGCTCGCCGCCGCCGTGCTCGGGGAGGAGTGGGTCGTCGGCGAGTCGTACACGGGTGCGCAGATGGAGCGCTGGACCTATCAGCGCCCCTTCGAGCTGCTGGAGTTCCCCGAGACCGAGGGCGGCACGCACTACGTGGTGAACGCCACGTACGTCACCACCTCCGACGGCACCGGCCTCGTGCACCAGGCGCCCGCGTTCGGCGAGGACGACATGGCGACGTGCCGCGCGTACGGGCTGCCGATGGTGAACCCGATCCTCCCCGACGGCACCTTCACCGACGAGCTCGACCTCGTCGGTGGCATGTTCTTCAAGACCGCCGACCAGGTGCTGATCGACGACCTCACGCAGCGTGGCCTGATGTTCCGCGTCAAGGAGTACGAGCACCCGTACCCGCACTGCTGGCGCTGCCACACCGCGCTGCTCTACTACGCGCAGCCGTCGTGGTACATCCGCACCACCCAGATCAAGGACGCCCTGCACCGCGAGAACCAGGAGACCAACTGGTTCCCCGAGCACATCAAGGACGGCCGGTACGGGGACTGGCTCGACAACAACGTCGACTGGGCGCTCTCGCGCAAGCGTTACTGGGGCACGCCGCTGCCGGTCTGGCGCTGCCAGGCCGGTCACCAGATCTGCGTCGGCTCGCGCGCCGAGCTCACCGAGCTGAGCGGCACCGACCAGTCCGGGCTCGACCCGCACCGTCCGTACGTCGACGACGTCACCTTCGCCTGCCCCACCTGCGGCGAGACCGCCACCCGGGTGCCGGAGGTGATCGACGCCTGGTTCGACAGCGGGTCGATGCCGTTTGCGCAGTGGGGCTACCCGTACGCAGAGGGCAGCCGCGAGCAGTTCCAGCGCGCCTACCCGGCCGACTTCATCTGCGAGGCGATCGACCAGACCCGCGGCTGGTTCTACTCGCTGATGGCCGTCGGCACGCTGGTGTTCGACCGCTCCTCGTACAAGAACGTGCTCTGCCTGGGCCACATCCTCGCCGAGGACGGCCGCAAGATGAGCAAGCACCTGGGCAACATCCTGGAGCCGATCCCGCTCATGGACGAGCACGGCGCCGACGCGGTGCGCTGGTTCATGGCGGCCGGCGGCTCGCCGTGGGCGGCGCGGCGGGTGGGGCACAAGACGATCCAGGAGATCGTCCGCAAGGTGCTCCTCACCTACTGGAACACGGTCGCGTTCCAGGCCCTGTACGCCCGCACGAACGGCTGGACGCCCGGCGGTGACGCGCCCGCCCCGGCCGACCGTCACGTGCTCGACCGCTGGCTGCTGTCGGCCACCCACAAGCTGGTACGCGACGTCACCACCGACCTCGAGGGCTTCGACACCCTCGCGGCCGGCACCCGGCTGTCGGCGTTCACCGACATCCTCTCGAACTGGTACGTCCGCCGGTCGCGCCGCCGCTTCTGGGACGGCGACGCCTCCGCGCTGCAGACCCTCCACGACGTGCTGCACGTGCTCACCCGGCTGATGGCCCCGCTGGTGCCGTTCGTCACCGAGCGCGTCTGGCAGGACCTGGTGGTGGCGACCGACCCGGAGGCGCCTGCGTCGGTGCACCTGGCCGCCTGGCCGACGGTCGACGAGTCGCTCATTGACACCTCCCTGTCGCAGTCGATGGACGTCGCGCATCGCCTGGTGGAGCTCGGCCGCGCGGCCCGGTCGGAGGCCAAGGTGCGTACACGCCAGCCGCTCAGCCGTGCCTTGGTGGCCTCCTCCACCCTGGCGCGCCTGGACGACGAGATCGTCGGCGAGATCACCGCCGAGCTGAACGTCGGCTCGCTGGAGTCGTTCTCCAGCGCCGGTGACCTGGTTGACTACTCGGCCAAGGGCAACTTCCGGGCGCTCGGCAAGCGGTTCGGCAAGCAGACACCGCTGGTGGCGCAGGCGATCGCCGCGGCCGACGCTGCATCACTGGCGGCCGAGCTGCGCGAGCACGGCACCGCGACGGTCGGCTTCGAGGGCGGCACCGAGGTGACGGCCGAGGAGGTGCTGATCTCCGAGCGGCCGCGCGAGGGCTGGTCGGTGGTCAACGAGCAGGGCGAGACGGTGGCGCTCGACCTGGAGCTCACGCCCGAGCTGGTGCGGGCGGGGTGGCTGCGCGAGGTCGTACGGGTCGTGCAGGAGGCCCGCAAGACCGCCGGCTTCGACGTGTCCGACCGGATCACGCTCACCTGGGCGGGTACGGGCGAGGCGGCCGACGCGCTGCGCGGCGACCCGGCTGCGGTGGCCGACGAGGTGCTGGCCACGTCGGTGACCGAGGCGGAGCCTGGCGAGGGTTGGACCACCGACGCCGACCTCGGGATCAGTTTCCGCGTGCAGAAGGCGTGAGCCACGCCGCTCGGTGACGCTCACGGAGCCCTGCCTCGGCGGTCTCTCGGGCCTCACGGAGCCGGGACCGTCGGGGTGGGCTGGCGCCAGGACGCGACCGGGTGTCGGCGGCCTGTGGTGGGATGGGCGCATGAACCTGGACGTACGTCATGAGGAAGCGCAGTCGCGCTATGTGCTCGTCGCCGACACCGGCGAGCAGATCGGCCTGATCGACTACCGGCTGCGCGACAGGGTCGTCGACATGGTGCACACCGAGACCGATCCGGCGCACGGCGGGCAGGGCTACGGGTCGCTGCTCGTGAAGGGCGCGCTTGACGACGTACGGCGGATCGGTGGCCTGAAGGTGAAGCCGACCTGCCCGTTCGTGGCGACGTACATCGAGCGCCACCCCGAGTACCAGGACCTGCTGGCCTGACGACCGTGCACCGGCGACGCCGTCGTCGACGAGCTCTCGCGGGCGGCGGGGCCGTCAGTCCTTGCGGGGCTTGTCGTGGTACCAGTCGGGGTGCTCACGACGCATGCGGCGACTCTTGCTGCTGCCGCCCCAGACACCCCCGGGGATGAAGAAGATCAGCCACCAGAGCCACCACGTCCCGGTGAGCGCCATGAACCCGAACAGGGCGACCAGAGCGATCGTCGGGATCACCCACGACGGGATGTTGCTCACCTCGACGTTGCCGACCTTGAACGACATGGGTTGGTCGGGGTCACGGCGCGGCTGCCGGGAGGGCGTGGGGTCGGGGGCGTTCGGGTTCACCGGCTGCTCGTACGCCGCGACGGTCTGGTGCGGGTAGAGCTCGAAGGTCCCCGACGTGGCCACCGGGGGGAGGTCCATCACGGCGGCGTCGAGGTCGTCTTGCGTCCGGGCCGCAAGAACGGTGTCGACCCGGCGCTGGTAGGTCGAGGTGTCGAGCTGACCGGACTCCAGGCCGCTCCGCAGGCGCGCGACGGCCGCGTCACGGTCGGCGCTCTCGACCATGCGGGGGATGTAGGGGGTGCTCATCTCCCCATTGTCACCCCTTGCAGGTGCCCGGGCCGAAGACGAAGCCGTTTCCAGGGTGATCCCAGGGCGCGGGCGCCGCTGGCACAGCAGTCAGCGTCAGGAGCAGTCACCGTCGGCGACGACGTGTCACTCGGCCTCTGGCGCGGGTCCGGCGCCGGCGACCGAGGTGGTTCACCGTGTCGCGTACCCACCAGACCACCCACATGACGGTGATCATGCCGAGGAGGACCGCGACGAAGATGAGCTCGTCGACGTGATAGCTGGCGCCCACCAGCAGGCAGACCAACGCCGCCACCAGCAGCACGACGGTCGGTAGCAAGCGGCTCATCAGCGTCGGGCCACGGGGTGACTCCGGACCCTGACTCTGGTCGGCCGGTCGTCGCCGGGCGCGAGGGCGGCGGGGCGCCGGTAGTGGTGGTGGCGTCTTCTCGGGCGGCGGCTGCTGCCACGAGGGCTGCTGGTCGGCCGCCCGTGCGTACACCTCGAACGCGCCCGGGACCGCTGCCTCCCTGTCGACCGCGTCGTGGTCGCCTGCACCCTGCGTCATCCAGACATTCTCGCCCAGGCGGGCGAGGGCCGCAGCAGCGGGCTGGCGCGGGCCTGTCGCCTGTCCGCACCCCGTACGCCAGCGCCCGACAGGCGGGTGTGCCCCTAGACTCACACCGGTCGAGGAGGTTGTCAGTGAGTCGAGTGGTGCAGAAGTTCGGTGGGTCGTCGGTGGCGGACGCCGAGAGCATCAAGCGCGTCGCGCGGCGCATCGTCGAGACGAAGAAGGCCGGTCACGACGTGGTTGTCGTGATCTCGGCCATGGGTGACACGACCGACGAGCTGCTCGACCTCGCGCAGCAGGTCAGCCCGCAGCCGCCGGCGCGCGAGCTCGACATGCTGCTCACCGCAGGCGAGCGCATGAGCGCCGCGCTGCTGGCGATGGCCATCGCCGACACCGGCCAGAGCTCCCGCTCGTTCACGGGGTCCCAGGCGGGCGTCATCACCACCGAGACCCACGGCAACGCGCGGATCATCGACATCACGCCTGGCCGCATCGTCGAGGCGCTCGACGCCGGCGAGATCGTCATCGTGGCGGGCTTCCAGGGCGTCTCGCAGACGACCAAGGACATCACCACGCTGGGGCGCGGCGCCTCGGACACCACGGCCGTCGCCCTGGCCGGGGCGCTGGGGGCCGAGTACTGCGAGATCTACACCGACGTCGACGGCATCTTCACCGCCGACCCGCGCATCGTCTCCGGCGCGCGGCAGATCCCCGAGATCGCGTACGAGGAGATGCTCGAGCTCGCCGCCAACGGGGCCAAGATCCTGCACCTGCGGTGCGTCGAGTACGCCCGGAGGTCGGGCGTCCCCGTGCACGTACGGTCCTCGTTCTCCAGCAAGCCGGGCACGTGGGTCAAGGACGCGTCGCTCATCACCGAAAGGCCAGCCATGGAGTCTGCTCTCATCACCGGTGTCGCCCACGACCGCAGCGAGGCGAAGATCACCGTCGTCGACGTGCCTGACCGGGTGGGGGAGGCGGCCCGCATCTTCGAGACCATCGCGGCCGCCGACATCAACATCGACATGATCGTGCAGAACGTCTCGGTCGAGGACAACAGCACCGCGATCTCGTTCACCCTGCCGCAGTGCGACGGCAAGAAGGCGATCGACGCCCTGCGCGCGGTGCAGGACCAGATCGGCTTCGGCAACCTGCTCTACGACGACCAGATCGGCAAGGTCTCCGTGGTCGGCGTCGGCATGCGGTCGCACCCAGGCGTCAGCGCCACGTTCTTCAGCGCTCTCGCTGAGGCCGGCATCAACATCGGCATGATCTCCACCTCGGAGATCCGCATCTCCGTCGTCGTGCCGAGCGACAGGGTCGACGACGCCGTCCGCGCCGCGCACACCGCCTTCGGGCTCGACAGCGAGGGCGAGGCGGTCGTGTACGGAGGGACGGGCCGGTAAGCGGCGTCGGTCGCCTCACGATCACTCGTCGTCTGGTCGGCATCTTCCCCGAGAGCACCCGGTCTCGCGACAGGCGCCGCCATCGGGGCCGTGCGGGTAGTGCCCGGCTCGCTCTGAGCGCGCGCGTCCCCGTGATCCCTCTCGGCGTCGACGGCACCGAGGTGCACAAGAGCCCCTGCACCCGGTGATGCTGCGGCCGGTGAGACGCCAGACGCAATGTCCGAACGACGGCGGCTCGCTGAGAAGGTAGGAGACGCCACCGACAACGACGTCACGCGTCTGGCGGGATCGCCCTCCGCGACCACGGACTCGTGGTCAGCTGGTCGGGGTGACAGGATTTGAACCTGCGACCTCATCGTCCCGAACGATGCGCGCTACCAAGCTGCGCCACACCCCGATGGCCCGAGGGCCGTAGGCCAGTCTAGCCCATCACAGCGGGTGGCTCACAACGCGTCCGCGTCACGGCCCACGAGGGTGAGGAGGGTCGCCTCAGGGGGACAAGCGAAGCGGTACGGAGCGTACGGGGAGGTGCCCAGGCCAGCCGACACGTGCAGGGCCGAGGTGTGGCCGCCAGCGGTGTGCGTGGACAGGCCCTTCACCCGGGCCGGCTCGATGTCGCAGTTGGTCACCAGCGCGCCGTACCCGGGCACGCAGACCTGACCGCCGTGAGTGTGGCCAGCCAGGATCAGGCCCAGTCCGTCCGCGGTCATGGCGTCGAGCACGCGGAGGTAGGGGGCGTGGGTGACGCCGAGCGACAGGGCGACGCCAGGGGCGGGCGGGCCGGCCACGGTGGCGTACGCATCGAGGTCGAGATGAGCGTCCTTGGTGCCGCGCACCTCGACCCGGCGCCCGTCGACGTCGAGCATCACGCGCTGGTGCTCGACGTCGTGCCAGCCGCGGGCCACCAGCGCGGCCCGTAGCTCCGCATGGGGCAGCTCAGGCCGCACCGCAGAGCCTCGTGGCGCGAGCCCGAGGTACTTGAGCGGGTTCACCGGCGTGGGCCCGAAGTAGTCGTTGGACCCGAACACGAAGACGCCGGGAACGGCGAGCAGGCGTTCGTACGCCTCCAGCACCATGGGCAGCGACTCTGGGGAGGAGAAGTTGTCGCCCGTGCTGACGACCAGGTCGGGGCGCAGCCCGGCCAGCGAGTCGACGTACCGGACCAGGTTCTTCCGATCGGTCGACAGGTGCAGGTCGGAGACGTGGAGCACCCGTAGCGGCAGCTCGCCCGGCGCGAGCACCGGGGCGGTGACGCGACGCAGACGGAACGTGTTGCGCTCGATCAGGGCCCCGTACGCGACGCAGCCGAGCCCCAGCCCAGCGACGGCAGCGACGCACCCGGCGACAGCGCGAAGGCTCACCCTGGGCCCTGCGTGGACGGTGCGGCCGGCTGCTGCGGGGGTGCTGGCTGCTGCGGCGGCGCGACGACCGCGGGCTGCGTCGGGGCGGCCTGCGGGCGTGGCCCCATCGAGATGTTCATGTAGCAGACGTAACCCTCGCACTGGACGCCGACCCAGCTGCCACGCGACGAGTTCGAGTAGACGTTTCGCTCGACCACGGCAAACCCAGCGCCCTCGAGCGTCGCCTTGGCGTTGGTGTAGCTCATGCCGCGGGTGCTCGGGGGAGTCGGGGCCTTGCCCTTGATCACCTCAGGCGTCGGGTCGGTGAAGTCGGCGGCGGGGAAGTTCTTCACAGCGGCCGACATGGTGGGCTTCCAGATGTCGCCGGCGTCGCCGGAGCCCGAACCGGCAAGCTCCATCCCGGTGCTGAGCGTGACGTTCTTCAGTGAGCCGTTGCGGGCCGCCCAGTAGTCCTTGTACGCCGGGTTCTTGTCGACGGCGATCATCGCGACGCCGGCGAGGTTCGGCGTGTAGCCGGCGAACCACACGGCGGCGTTCGAGTCGATGGTTCCGGTCTTGCCACCCTGCGGGCGGCCGTCGTCGGTGCGCACGATGCGGCCGGTGCCGTTGGTCATGACGCGGGAGAGGACGGCGTTGACGCCGTCGGCGATCTGCGGCGGGATCGCCTGCACACAGTTGCCGTTCGGGGTGGCGATGTCCTTGCCGTCGCGCGACTTGACGTTCTTGATGATGATCGGGTCGCAACGGACGCCGCGCGCGGCGAACGTCGCGTACGCCGAGGCCACCGAGATCGGGGACACCTCGGCGACGCCCAGGGTGAAGGAGGCGATCTCGGCGTACTCCTTCTCCAGCAGCTTGCCGTTGGAGAGCTTCACGCCCAGCTTGTCCGCCATTCGTGCCGACTGGCAGATGCCCGCGACCTGCTCGAGCTGGATGAAGTACGTGTTCACCGACATCTCGGTCGCCCGGTACATGTCCATGTCACGACCGGAGATCGTGGAGTTCTCGACCTTGTACTCCGACGGCAGCTTGAACCGGTAGTCCTTGCCGTTCGGGTCACAGGTGAGGAACTGCTTGCCCTTGAAGTCCATCGGGGAGAGGGCGTCGAACTTCAGTGTGGGCGGGATCCCACGGTCGAGGGCGGCGGCCACGGTGAAGGGCTTGAACGTCGACCCGGCCTGGTAGCCCTCGGCGCCGCCCACGGAGCGCTCGACGGCGTAGTTGTAGAAGGTCTGACCAGCCGCGGCGTTGCCGCCCATCTGGTAGCGGTTCTGCACCATGGCCAGGATCAGGCCCGTGCCGGGCTGGATCATCGTCATGGTGCTGACCACCGGGTCAGTGGGGGCGACGCGCTTCGACAGCTCCTGCTGGGCCACGTCCATCATGCCCGGGTCGATCTGCGTGTAGATCTGCAGGCCGCCCCGCATGACGACGTTGCGGCGCTCCTCGACGGTCTGGCCCAGCGCGGGGTTGGTCAGCAAGGTGCGGTACACGTAGTCGCACATGAAGGGGTACTTCACGGCGCTCGCGGCGCAGCCCTGATTGTTGGCCTGGACCTTGGTCTTGTCGAAGCCTTCCTTCTTGGCGGCGTCGACCTCGGCCTGGGTGGCCCTCCCGAGCTCGGCCATGCGGTTGAGCACGGTGTTGCGGCGCTCGATCGCCTGGGTGGGGCGGTTGACCGGGTCGAGGTTGGGGTTCTGGACGATGCCGGCGATCATCGCCGCCTGTGCCAGGGTCAGCTGAGCGGCCGTCGTCGAGAAGTAGTGGCGGGCGGCGGCCTCGACCCCGTACGCACCGTCGCCGTAGTAGGCGATGTTGAGGTAGCGGTTGAGGATCTCGTCCTTGCTGAACTTGGACTCGATGGCGATGGCGTACCGCATCTCCATCACCTTGCGCTCGATCGTGGGTGCCTGTGCCGCGGCCACACCGGCCTGGTCACCGCGGGAGGCAGCGGCCTCGACCTGGACCTGCTTGACGTACTGCTGGGTCAGCGTCGACCCGCCCTGCGTGGCACCGCCGGCGGAGTTGCGGGCGAGAGCGCGCAAGGTGCCCTTCAGGTCGATGGCACCGTGCTCGTAGAAGCGGTGGTCCTCGATCGCCAGCTGCGCGTCGCGCATGATGGGAGAGATCTGCTCCAGCGAGACGACGACCCGGTTCTGGTCGTAGAGCTCGGCGAGCGGCTGCCCAGTGCCCAGGTAGACGACCGTCTTCGTGGCGTTGGGGGGCGTCTCCAGCTCCGCCGGCAGGTTGTCGAGGCTGTTGGCCGTCGCCTTGGCGGCTGCACCGGTGAGGGTGGCGAAGGGGATCGCCAACCCGGCCAGCAGGAGGCCGGCCAGCACACTGACGATACCGAACATCGCCAGGGCATAGGCCTTGGACCCGATCTGCGGAGCACTCATGCGGTCTAGGGTAGGCGAGGAATCTAAGAATTCTCTTATCACGTCCCGGGCATATCCACAGGCGCGGCCCACCGTCGCGTCGGTCGTGGACCACCCCACGGGTGGGCAGGCCGGCAGCGTCTCCGCGAGACGACTCCGGCCCTCGTATCAACCGCCCTCTCGACATCTAGGCAAGGCTGCCCAGGATGTGTACGGTGCCAGGAGAAGCGAGAACCCCGCGCTGACGTGAAGGGATTCAGGAGAGATGTCGCTGAGCCGCCGAGACGACTGGACGCTGCAGGCGAAGTGCCGCGGCCGACAGGACGAGCTGTTTCCCGAGGGCGCCGACCAGAAGCGGGTGCGGGCCCTCTGCTCCGGTTGCCCCGTGCGCTCCGAGTGTCTCGCCGAAGCCCTCGACAACCGCATCGAGTGGGGGGTGTGGGGCGGCATGACCGAGAGGGAGCGCCGCCAGCTGCTGCGCCAGCGGTCAGACGTCGAGAACTGGAGCGTCGTCCTCCTCGGCAAGCAGGGCGCCGGCGACCACAAGGGCTCCTAGCTCCCGCACCGCCCCCAGGTCGGTGATCTCGCGCGGCACCACCGGCACCACGGTCACCGCCACGCCGCGCCCGATGAGCCCCAGTACCGCGCGCTGCTGGGCGCGGTAACGGTCCCAGGTGCCAACCCACCACCCGTACGCCGCCTGGTCGGCCCTCAACCGCTGCTGGTCGACCGGCGAGAGCGGCACCGGTGGCGACAGCCTGTTGACGACGACGCCACTGGCCTCGGTCGCGTACGCGTCGCGCAACCGGTCGATGAGGAAACGGGCCTCGGTGAGCGCCGCGGCGCGCGGGCTGGCGACCACGACGAACGCCGTCGCCGGTGAGGCAAGCAGCCGCCGGACGCGCTCGGCCCGCCCGCGTAAACCCGACATCACCATCTCGAACGCCGACGCGAACATCTGAAGGTCCGTCAACGCCTGGCTGCCCAGCACGCGGGAGATCACGGACGTGACCTGGGACAGGCCGGCGTTCAGCAGCTTCAACGGCCCGCTGCGCGGGGCAAGCACCCGCATCACCGGGCTGTCGACGAGCCGGTCGAGCCGCGCGGGCGCGTCGAGGAAGTCGAGCGCGGAACGGGACGGGGGAGTGTCGACGACGATCAGGTTCCACCGGCCCGTACGGGTCGCCTCTTCGTGCAGCTGCCCCAGCTTCTCGCAGGCCATGTAGTCCTGCGTGCCGGCGAACGAGGTGCTGAGCGCCTTGTAGAACGGGTTGCGGAGCACCGCCTCGACCTGGCCGGTGGGGGCGTGGGAGCGCACCGCGGCGTCGAAGGTGGCCGTCATGTCGAGCATCAGGGCGTCGAGCGACCCGCTGCCGGACACCTCGACGGGCTCGGGATCGGCGCCGAGGGTGTCGAGACCGAGCGCCGTCGCCAGACGCTTGGCGGGGTCGACCGTGACCAGCACCACCTTGCGGCCGGCATCGGCGGCGCGCAGGGCCATCGCGGCCGACAGCGAGGTCTTGCCGACCCCGCCGGTGCCGCACGACACCACCACCTGCACGCCTCGGTCGGCGAGCAGGGCTTCGACGTCGAACAAGGGCGCGCTCATGCCGCCACCCACTGGGGTCGGAGGGCGTCGGCGAGGCGGCGTACGTCGGTGGGGGTGAGGTCGTCGGCGAGGAACGGCAACGTGACCAGCGGTGGCAGTCCATCGGTGGCGAGCCGCTGTGACAGGGCGTCGGCCCAAGGTCGCTGGGCGGCCACGGCGGCGCGCTCGGCGGCGTGGGCGGCGAGGAGGCGGGGCTCGTCCAAGCCGGCGGGGAGGGCCGGCACGTCGGTGAGGACCATGGTGGCGATGACTCGACCGGCCGCGATCCCGTGCCGTCGCAGGGCGTCGAGGGTGGCGAGTGTCTCCGTCACCGCCATCTCGGTCAGCGTCGTCACCAGGTGCACGCGGGTGGTCGCCGAGCGCAGCAGCGTCATCATCGTCTGGGCGTGCGCGTGGACCGGGCCCGAGGGCACCACCTCGGCGAGCGCGTCGCCGGCGGTGAGGAACCGCTCGATCCTGCCCGTCGGCGGGGCGTCCAGCACCACGGCCGCGACCGCGTTCGGTTCACCCTTCGCGCGGCGCCGGCACACCTGGTAGAGCTTCCCGGTCAGCAGCGCGTCATGGAGACCGGGGGCCAGCTCGGTGGCGAAGTCGATGAACCCGGTGCGCTCGAGAACCTTGCCGGCCAGGCCCAGGCGCAGGGTGCTCTCCAGGTAGTCGGTGAGGGCCCTGCCCGGGTCGACGCTGAGCACGCGCACCTCATGGGCGTCGGTGAGCAGGTGCCGCTCCTCTCCCAGAGGCACGGGCGGCCGGCCGGCCGCCTCGGTCAGACCGTGCCGAGCCTCGACCTCGGCGACCAGGGTGTCTCCGGAGGTACGGGCGAGGACGTGCGCGAGGGCCAAGGAGACCGTCGTCTTGCCGGTGCCGCCCTTGCCGCTCACGACATGGAGCGGGGCGGCATCTGGCATACGGGCTAGCCTAGGGCTGCGACCCGTACGCCACGGGCCGGCCGACACCCGATCGTGATCGTGAGCCGCGACCTTGCCGCTGCGGTCCCACGATCCAGGCAGGCCCCCGTGGCTGGCGCCGCCGACGATGCTGCCGGGTGCACTGCGCCTATCCTCGGCGGGTGACCGAGCTGCGTACCCCTGACGAGATCCGCGAGATGCAGGCGGCGGGGAGGTTCGTCGCCGAGACCCTCACCACCCTGGCCGCGAGCACGGGCGTGGGGGACAACCTGCTCGACATCGACGCCCGGACCAAGCGGCTGATCGAGGGGGCCGGGGCGGAGAGCTGTTACGTCGACTACCACCCCAGCTTCGGGGCGAGCCCGTTCGGGCACTACATCTGCACGTCGGTAAACGACGCGGTGCTGCACGGGTTGCCCCACGACTACGTCCTCACCGACGGCGACCTCCTGACGCTCGACCTCGCGGTGTCACTCAACGGGTGGGTCTCAGACTCGGCGATCTCGTTCGTGGTCGGGGAGGCCCGGCCCGACGATCTCCGCCTGATCGAGGTCACGCAGCGCGCGCTGGCAGCCGGCATCCGAGCGGCCGTGCCGGGCAATCACCTGGGTGACATCTCGGCGGCGATCGGCAAGATCTCGAAGCGGTCGGGCTTTCGGTGCAACCTGCAGTTCGGTGGTCACGGGGTCGGCCGCACCATGCACGGCGACCCGCACGTGCCCAACGACGGCAAGCCGGGCCGTGGGCTGCGGCTGGAGCCCGGCCTGGTGATCGCCATCGAGCCCTGGCTGCTGGAGACCACCGACCAGATCGTCACCGACCCGGACGGGTGGACGCTGCGCTCGGTCGACGGCTCGCGAGGAGCCCACTCCGAGCACACGGTCGCCATCACCGAGGACGGGCCGCTGGTGCTCACCGCGCGACCGGACGGCATCGGGATCCCCGACAACGCGCTCCTGCCCTCGAGCTGACCTCCCGCCGCCGGACGAGCAAACGACGATGGAGGCGCTGGCGCAATCCCCCAGACGGGCTCGCGCCGGCTGCACTAGATTCGCGCTCGCCGGTGCTCGCTGCCGCGCGCCGAGCAGAGGGGGGGAACGGTGATGGGTGCGTACGTCCCCTACCGGCCACGCTTCGTCACCCCGTCGGAGGAGCGTGTCTTCGACCTGGTGACCGCTCAGCTCGGCGACGACTGCGTGGTGCTGGGGAATGTGCGGATCGCGGATGACCAGGGTGATCATGAGGCCGACCTGGTGGTGCTCATCCCTGACGCCGGGATCGTGGTGGTCGAGGTCAAGGGCAGCCACGTCTGGGTCGAGGGTGGGCAGTGGTACATCAAGCGGGAGACCACGCAACGGATCCGACCGGTCGAACAGATGATTGCGTCGCAGTACGCGCTGCGACGGTACGTGGAGAGCGACCCGCGATGGGGCAGCCGTGGTCGGGTGCGGTGGGGGCACCACCTGGTGCTGGCGCACACGGCTCTGGACGACGACTTCTCGCACCCGGCGCTGCCTCGTGAGCACGTGTCAGGGAGCGGTGATCTCGGGTCATTGGGCGTACGGCTCCGGGCGACCATGGAGCCGCAGACGGATGCCCGCCCGCCGCGGGGTGACGACGTCGAGCTGATCACCGAGATCGTGCAGGGTCGGTCCCTCCCCGCCCGCGATCTGCTGGCCCTGGCGGCCGAGCGGGAAGAGCACGCCCAGCGGCTCTCAGTCGAGCAGGCGACGCTGCTCCAGGTCATCCGGCTGCTGCCACGGGTCGAGATCCGGGGCGGGGCCGGGTCAGGCAAGACGGTGCTGGCCATCCAGCAGGCTCGAGACCTGGCCTCCGGGCGGCTGACGCAGGGCAAGAAGAAGCGGGTGGCCGTGGTCTGCTACTCGTACGGGCTCGCCTCCCACCTGGAGCGGGCGCTGGCCGGCGGGCACCGGTCGGCCAGCCCAGTGTTCGTGGGCACGTTCGAGGACCTGGGGCGCCGGTGGGGCATCACGGAGGAGGGCGATCGGGACGACCCCGACTTCTGGGAGACGGAGCTGCCGCGGCTGATGGCGGAGCGCGCCGCGACCCTGGAGTGGCGGGAGAAGTTCGACGCGATCATCGTCGACGAGGCGCAGGACTTCGCCGACGACTGGTGGCAACCCCTGGTGCGCGCACTGCGCGACGAGGAGACGGGCGGTCTGTATGCGTACTCAGACGAACGGCAACGGGTCTTCGCCCGCTTCGGGCGGCCACCGGTGCCACTGGTGCCGCTGGTGCTCGACCACAACCTGCGCAACACCCGCCAGATCGCGCAGACCTTCGCCTCCCTGGCGCCGGTGGGGATGGAGCTGCGCGGCGGGGACGGCCCCGAGGTCACGTTCGTGGCATCTGACCCGGCGGGTGCGCTGAGCGTCGCTGATGACCAGGTGGAGATGCTGCTGGAGGAAGGCTGGGAGCCGCAGGACGTCGCGCTCATCAGCACCGGCCCTCGCCACCCGGTGCAGAAAGAGCGGCAGAGCTCTCTGGGGCAGAAGGCCTACTGGGCGCAGTTCTTGGACGCGGACGACATCTTCTACGGCCACGTGCTGGGGTTCAAGGGGATGGAGCGTCGTGCGGTGGTGCTCTGCGTGAACGAGGACGGCAGTCGCGACCGGGCAGCCGAACGCCTGTACGTGGGGCTGTCCCGGGCGACCGACCGGCTCGTGGTGGTCGCTGACCCGCAGATGGTCCGGGCCGTCGGTGGTGCCGAGGTCTGCCAGCGTCTGGGCATCTGAAAGGGCCTGGCCGGCCGGCGTGCACGACCGGCGGCACCGCTCCGTGACCGACCGACGCACGCAGGCCCCGAGGTTATGCACGGGCTACGCTGCCGCCATGACGAAGTGGGAGTACGTGACCGTGCCGCTGCTGGTGCACGCGACGAAGCAGATCCTCGACACCTGGGGCTCCGACGGCTGGGAGCTCGTCGCCGTGGTGCCGGGCGCCAACCCCGAGAACCTGGTCGCCTACCTGAAGCGTCCGGTCCAGCAGTGACGGCGTCGGCTCGCCTCACCGAGCTCGGGCTGACCCTGCCCAAGGTGCCCAAGCCGCTGGCCGCGTACGTGCCGGCGACCCGCTCCGGCTCGCAGGTGCTCACCGCCGGGCAGCTGCCGTTCGTCGATGGTGCCCTCACCGTGACCGGTGCGGTCGGTGGTGCGGTGACGCAGGAGCAGGCATACGAGGCCGCGCGCACCGCGGGTCTGAACGCCATCGCCGCTGCCGCTTCGGTGGCCGGCGGCGTGGACGCGATCACCCGTGTGGTGCGGGTCTGCGTGTTCGTGGCCAGCACGCCGGACTTCACGGCCCACCCCGCGGTCGCCAACGGCGCCAGCGAGCTGATGGTCGAGGTGTTCGGGGAGGCCGGGAAGCACGTACGGAGCGCGGTCGGCGTCTCCTCGCTCCCGATGGGGTCGCCGGTCGAGGTGGAGCTGGTCGTCGAGCTCTGAGCGCTCTGCCCGTACGCGAAACTGTCAGACGCCTCTCGTAGGCTGGCGCCGTGACGACGGAGAGCAGGCTGGCGCTGGTGCGACGTGCCCGGCGGATCAACCGGGAGCTGGCGGCTGCCTATCCCGATGCCCACTGCGAGCTCGACTTCACGACCCCGTTCCAGCTGCTGGTCGCGACGATCCTGTCGGCGCAGTCGACCGACCGGCGCGTGAACTCCGTGACGCCGCGGCTGTTCGCGGCCTACCCCGACGCTGTCGCCCTGGCCGGTGCCGACCGGGCGGACGTGGAGGCGATCATCACGCCGACGGGGTTCTTCCGGGCCAAGACCGACTCCCTGCTCAAGCTCGGGGCCGCGCTGGTGGAGCGCTTCGACGGGCAGGTGCCGGGCAGGCTGGAAGACCTGGTCACCCTGCCTGGCGTGGGCCGTAAGACCGCGAACGTGGTGCTGGGCGACGCCTTCGGGGTGCCGGGGATCACCACCGACACCCATGTGCTGCGGCTGAGCCGCCGCTTCGGGTGGACCGAGTCGACCGAGCCGGTCCAGGTCGAGAAGGACATCGCCGGGCTGATCCCCAAGGCGGAGTGGACGATCATGTCGCACCGGGTGATCTGGCACGGCCGGCGCTGCTGCCACGCCCGCAACCCCGCCTGCGGCGCGTGCCCGGTGGCGACGTTGTGCCCGGCGTACGGAGAGGGGCAGACCGACCCGGTCAAGGCCGCGAAGCTGCTGCGGGAGCCGCGCGGATGAGGGCCTTGGCCGTCGTGCTGGCGGTGCTGCTGGCAGCGTGCGCTCCGGCACCGGAGGCGCCGCGCCGCAGCCTTACGCCGGAGCCGGCGCCGTCGTCGGCCGCCAGCCCCG
>CAKZHP010000029.1 GCA_936924635.1 uncultured Propionibacteriaceae bacterium | reverse complement strand
CGGCGTGCAGGCTGAGGCCCTCGAGGGTGATCAGGGGAAAGAACAGCCACCCCTGGCGAGCGGTGAGCCAGCCGCTCAGGCCCCTGCGCGGGCGACGTCGCCGGGGGTGACGAGCAGGACGCCGGGCCGGACGTCCTTGTCCGCCCCGACCTTGTTGGGGTTGGCGTGATGGCGGGAGTGCTTGCGCCTCCACCAGCCGTGACTCAGGCCCACGACCAGGGTGGCGACCAGGCGCGCGGCCCCCTCGTTGGCGGCGCCCGTGACGAAGATCTGCCGAGGCCAGTGGCGAGGCGGGGGCAGCAGTTGCTGCGGCGCCGGCCGCGGCAGCGGTCTGGTGCTCCCGGCGCCGGGCCAAGAACCCTGACCGGATGCCGGCCCACGCGCCGCTCCCGCCCAGCCCGGGGTTGCCCCGGCCGACCCCAGCGCGCTCCAGGCGGTACTCCCGCGCTTCTGGAGAAGCCCCTTAATGCTGTCCATCGGAAGAACGGCCCCACAGGGATCGAGGAAGACGAAGAGGCTGGCACCAGTGGCGAGAGTGAGCGCGTCCCCGAGGTGGTCTCCGCAGTCGCCGTTGTAGCTGTCGATGCGGATGCCCCGATGCCGGTACTCATCCGCCACAGAGTTCAGTGACGCGTAGTCCGCCGCATTCATCTCTACGAGCAACAGATCATCGCCATGGTCGCCTTGGCCTTTTGCGCCGCGAGCATCATGTACTCGGCCGACCCAGGTTCCTTGGTGTCAAAGCGGCCCCGGCCGGCGAACCCGTCCACCAGCACCGAGCGCTTGGGGGTGAGCGAGCTCGCAGTCATCGTGGCGCACTGAATGACGTACTGCTCAAGGATGCCGTGCTTGTACACCGACTGCGGCTTAGGGGTTTCTAACAGTCCGCCGTCCGTCCCCGTAGCCATCGACCCTCAGGCCCTTCACCGGCTCATCTGTTTCCCTTCGAACGGTTGTGCGGGACGCACAGCATCTCGCAGTTCGCCAACGTCGAGTCGCCGCCCTTGGACCAGGCCGCCACATGGTCGGCCTCCAGCCGCGCCAGGACGAGCTGCTTGAACGCCTCATCACCCAACACCTCGAACCCCAGGCGCGCATACGCGCTGGTCAGCACCTCCCACAGCAACGCCGAACGCTTGCTCGTGATCACTCCTGCTGCCCGTGCCGGTGCACCGAGAACGTCCGCCAACCCCAGATCGAGAGTGTCCTGGCCCGGGTACAGCCGTTCCTGGGCGGCCTTCATCAGCACCGCGAGCTCGGCATCGTCGTGCGCAGTCCCGATGTGCTCCACGATCACATTGCGCCCGGCTCGCCGCTCCGCGAGCTGAACCTTCGTCGCCCCCGCACGGCCGGCAGAACGACAGATGAAGACCACGCCCGCCACCCTACCCAGCAGCGGGGTACGTCACCTCACTCCACAGCAACGCCCTGACCAGCAACAACATCGAACCCGTCACCAAAATCCGCAGGATTGGCACGAGTCAGGTGATTCAGGGCGTCAGATCATGCAGAACACGTCACGGGATGCATGGATTGCATGATTTTGGACCCCTTCTGGTCCCCTCGTAGGCAAGCTCAGTTCGCGGCCAGAGCCGCGAGAGGCGCTACGGCGGCGTGGAACCTGTTTCCCACGAGCAGCACGACGATCTTGTGTCTGGCTCTGGAGAAGACCACGTAGAGGAGCCGACTTGTTGTGGGGAACGGTTCTGATTCGTAGCCCATGAAGTCTCCCTCCCGCAACACCACGACGGTTGCGTCGGCCTCGCGTCCCTTCGCCTGGTAGAGGTTCATTAGTTGAACCTCTCGCGGGATCAACGCCGAGTCCGTGAGCGCCGCGTAACTCGACTCACGAGCTTCCGCACAAATCGCTGCAACCATCTGATGGTCATCGCGGGCGCTGCTCGTGCGTGCCGCTCGCGCGTACATCACCGAGAGCAGGGTGGCTGCTTGCTGCCAGGCGCCCGACTTCTGCGGTAGTCCGAGCGCGTCGTGTGCCGTCGCCGCTACCTCGATTACCTCCCGAATGGACCCCGCCTCGGAGAGACGCTCTCGAAGTGCGCTCAGGCGAGCTTGCAAGGTCGTGGGGCCTGAACCGTTCATCACCTGGTACGCGATGGGGGGCGCCTTCTGCCCACGTTGCGCGCTCGTCAGGAACACGGCTATCGCTTCGAGAACAATTCCCCAGGTGCTATCGCCGGTGTGGAACCGCGCCATCGCAGTCTGGGCGTCGAGGGCGGCGGCGAGCGCGTCACTGAGACCGGCAAATTCATGTTCGATCCCGTCGGCTTCAAGTGCATCCGAGAGAGCCGCGAGCATGTCGTTATGGTGCGTGAATACTGCCACGCCCATATCTTCCGCGGCTAGCTCGCTTACGACCTGTGCGACGCGACTGGTCTCGTCGGAGAGTGGTATTCCGTCTTGGATAACCAGTCTTTCGTCCTGGATGGCGGCCGCGATGGCCTCTGAGTCGAACAGGCGTCCCCTGATGGCGTTGGCGACGGCCGGGATGATCCCGGAGGGGTCTCGGAAGGAAGTTTCTGGCAGCAGGATGGTGTTCTCTGTCCCAGCGGCCGAGCAGGCTTCATCGATGCGCTCCACTCTGACGCCGTCTTCGGCGAGGAACGTGTAGATGCACTGGTTCGAGTCGCCGAGCAGTATCAGCCTACTGTCGCGGGCAATCAGCTGAAGGAGGTCTTGCTGCGCATCGCCGGTGTCCTGAAACTCGTCGACGATTACGAGGCCCCACCGGCTGCGAAGGTGTTCTGCGACAGCAGGTGCGGCCTGAGCGACTTCGAGTGTGAGCGGGATGAGCCTGCTGTATCCGATCTCGTGCTGGGCCAGCCCGAGCTTCTCGCGAGCGGGGCTGACGAGGACGGCGTCGCCGTGTCCGACCAGATTCCCGAATCTCCGGACCACGGAGAACGCGAGCGAGTGGAACGTCATGATGTCCACCTGGGAGCCTCGTCGGCCGAGAATCTCATTTGCGCGGGAGGCGATGCGCGCCACCGACGAACGAGAGAACGAGAGGAACAGGACCCGATCGTGGGGTTCGCTTTCTGCTACTCGTTCGAGATGGGCGTGAGCTGCGGCGAGCGCGCTGGTCGTCTTTCCGACACCCGCTCCGCCGAGCACGACAGTGAGTTCGGCCTGCGTCGCAACGACTCGCTGCTGCTCCGGGTTCTGCGGGGTGAATGTCATGGCAGATCAGGGATGTTGATGCGTCCGAGCGTATCGCCGCAGACTGCTTCGATCGCGGACCGCGCGATCGGCGGCTGTCGTGTCAGTGCGTGAGCCCAGGCTGCCCCTAGCCCATGCTTCTTGATCACTTTCGACGTGATGAGGTGGTCCGCGATGTTGTCGTCGCCGAGATCGGGTGGCAGGGCAGGCATACCGAAGTCTTCTAGGGTCTCGACCGTCTCTCGGAGCTGATCTCCGGGTACGCCGCGGGTGAGCGCGGCCTCCACGGCGGTGCGAGTGGGAAGCACGACGAGTTGTTCGACCATCCCTGCAAGGACTCCGACTGCTGGATCTTCGTGTCCTGGCTTGTCATTGTCGACGATCGCTCGGACGTGGAATCCAAGTTCAAGGGCGATCTCTGCAATGGCTGGGAGCCGGGTGACTCCTCCGTCTGACCCTGGCGGGGCGACCAGGCGGATGCCGTTAGCGGGGAGGCTGTGGTGCGGTTCGTTCGTCTTCCGGAAGAGCCGCGACGCGAGCGCGCCGTACCCCTCGACGTCGAGTGGCCCCTCCAGGAGGACAACGGTTCTCGCGCTCAGCGCTGCGAGAAGCTGCTCCAGGATGAGCCTTCGGTTGACTCGGCCCGTCTTGTCCGTGACTGCAGAAAGCTGGTGCTGTCGTCTCTCGCCGTGGCTGACTGTGAGCCGAACCAGCTCACCGGGATCGAATGCTCGTACTACCTCAGGACGGCGCGTTGTGAGGATCGCTTGCCCTGCAGTTACGTGGATGAGCCGCGCCATGTGTTCAGATGACGATGCGTCAAGGCGATCTCCGAAGTCATCGCCGATGATGACGACGCCTGATTGTGCATCTCGCGCGGCTGCGATGGCTTCCGCGGCCGAGAGCACACTCTCGAGAGTCGACCCCTGGGAACGGACGGGAAGGGCCCCGGCCGCACCCATCGAGATCGCTGGTTGAAGCGCTCTGAGGAGGGCAGCCATAGAACCGTCATCCGCCAGAAAACTGATGTCGGCGGAGTCATCGATACCGAAGAGAGTCTGCGGTCCGGAATCAATGATCTTATCCAGAACGCTGGTGACCACCTCCGTCTCGGAGAATGACCCGGTTGCAGCATGGACGGCCGAATCCAGATCGGTGAGGGCGTTGTCCAGGCCACCACGGTCGGCATCAGCAAGGAGTGCTCTAAGGACTCCCTCTGCCCGCAGTTGGAGAGCCGGCGCACTGTCAACGAACTGGACAGGCAGAGACTCACGCTCGATCCGGCTCGCTCTCTTGAACACACCGGCAGCGGGATCACTGCGCGCCGGGTAATCGACCCAGTGCTCGCCGGTGTCCGTATCGAGGTCATATCGTGTCCGATAGCACAGACGTACGCCCAGAACCGCGTCGCCCGCGTTGCTTGGCGTGGCGATTGGCTATGTCAAGCCGAATTGGCCCCGCAATGACGGTGTGATTCGGCCCCACCTGAGAGACAGCAGGACCCACGGGATGCGCCTGTGTCTCGTGGCTCAGTCGGTGACGGGTGCGATCCCGACGCGCTGATTGTTCGCGATGAGCGGCGAGATCCCGCCCCGCGCTTCGCGCGGGCAACGTGCCCCGGGGCTGAGTTGCGGGGGGACGGGATCCGGACTTCATTGGTTGTAGCGCGGCTTGAGTCGGGTGCGTGACCCCCTGCGTTGTGCTCGACGGCCTGGTGAGGGGCGTCAGCGGACCCTCCGGAGGCGCAGTGCGTTCGTGATGACGCTGACGGAGGATAGGGCCATGGCGGCGGCGGCGATGATCGGAGAGAGGAGCCAGCCGAGGGTGGGGTAGAGGATGCCGGCGGCGAGGGGGATGCCGACGACGTTGTAGACGAAGGCGAAGACGAGGTTCTGGCGGATGTTGCGCATGGTGGCTCTGGAGAGCTGGCGGGCGCGGACGATGCCGGTGAGGTCGCCGCCGAGCAGGGTCAGTCCGGCAGACTCGATGGCGATGTCGGTGCCGGTGCCCATGGCGATGCCGACATCGGCGGCGGCGAGGGCGGGTGCGTCGTTGACGCCGTCTCCGGCCATGGCGACGACGTGGCCGGCGCCCTGGAGGCGTCGGACGACCTCGTGCTTCTGGTCGGGCAGGACGTCGGCCTCGACCTCGTCGATGCCGAGGCGGGCGGCGACGGCGCGGGCGGTGGTGGCATTGTCGCCGGTGAGCATGACCACGCGCAGGCCCTGGTCGTGGAGCTGGGTGATGGCCTGGGGTGTCGTGTCCTTGATCTCGTCTTCGATGGCAAACAGGGCTGCGGTGATGCCGTCGACAGCGAAGGCCACGACGGTGGCTCCGGTGGAGCGGAGCTGCTCGATCTGGTTGGTGATGTCGACAGTGTCGATGCCACGGGTGGCGAGGAAGGCCGGGCTACCGAGGGTCACGGCGTTTCCGTCGACGCTTGCTGTGACGCCGCCGCCGGGGTGGGCGGTGAAGTCTGTGACGAGCAGGGGGTGGGCGGGCGTGGGCGCTGCCGTGGCGATGGCGCGGGCGAGGGGGTGCTCGGACCCGGCCTCGGCGGCCGCAGCGAGCCCGAGGGCTCGCTCGGGGGCCATGCCGGTCAGGGAGAGGGTCGTGGTGAGGGAGGGGCGACCTCGGGTGAGGGTGCCGGTCTTGTCGACGACAACGGTGTCGACCTTCTCCATGCGTTCCAGGGCCGCGGCGTTCTTCACGAGGACGCCCTCACTGGCTCCACGCCCGACGCCGACCATGACCGACATGGGGGTGGCGAGGCCGAGGGCGCATGGGCACGCGATGATCAGGACGGATACGGCGACGACGATCGCGTAGGTCAGGCGCGGCTGGGGGCCGACGAGCAGCCAGACGACGAACGAGGCCACGGCCACGAGGATCACGGCGGGAACGAACCAGGCGGCGACGCGGTCGGCGAGGCCCTGGATCGGTGCGCGAGAGCGCTGGGCCTGGGCGACCATGGCGACGATGCGGGACAGGACGGAGTCGGCCCCGAGGCCGGTGGCCTCGATGACGAGGGAGCCGCCCTGGGCGATCGTCCCGCCGACGACAGCTTCGCCGGTCGACTTCTCGACGGGGACGGGCTCACCGGTGATCATGGACTCGTCGACGAAGGCGGCTCCGCTGGCGACGATTCCGTCGACGGGGACCTTCTCGCCGGGGCGGACACGGACCTGGTCACCGGTATGGAGCTCGTCGATGGCGACCTCAACCTCGGTGCCGTCGGGGCCGACCCGGCGCGCGGTGGCGGGGGCCAGCTCGAGGAGGGCGCGGATGGCGCCGGAGGTCTTCTCCCGGGCGCGCAGCTCGAGGACCTGGCCGACGAGGACAAGGGCGACGATGACGGCGGCGGCCTCGAAGTACACACCGATGGTGCCGTCCACCTGACGCAGGGTGGGTGGGAAGAGGCCCGGCGCGAGGACGGCGACGACGCTATAGAGCCACGCCATGGACACGCCGAGGGCGACCAGGGTGAACATGTTGAGCGAGCGGGCCCGCACCGAGGCGACGCCCCGAACGAAGAAGGGCCAGCCGGCCCACCACACAGCGGGGACGGACAGGGCGAGCTGGACCCACTGCCAGGTACGCCCCTCCATGAGCATCGATGGGCCGGCGAGCAGGTGCGGGGCCATCGCGACGACCAGGATGACCAGGGACAGCGGGGCCGCCACCCACAGCCGGCGCGTCATGTCGCGCAGCTCGGGGCTGGGGCCGTCGTCGAGGCTCACGGTGACGGGCTCGAGGGCCATCCCGCAGATCGGGCACGAGCCAGGTGCGTCACGCCGGATCTCGGGGTGCATCGGGCACGTGTACTCCACGTCCGCGGTTATGGCCGGACTCCCGGCGGACGGCGGAGTCTGCGTGGCTGCGTCGCCGTGGTCCGTGGGCTGAGGAGCGCTGGCACCGTGGTGGTGCTCATGGGATGCGTCGCCGTCTCCGGCCGCGTCGTCGGCGCTGGCGGCGACGAGGTTCATGCCGCATCGGGGGCACCGGCCGGGAACGTCGCGGGGGACGTCCGGGTGCATCGGGCAGGTGTAGCGTCCGCGCCCCGACCCCTCATCCGTCATCAGGGACGTCGCGTCTGGGTCGTTCTCGTGGTCGTGGCTGGTCATGACCGCTCCTTGGTCGCGTGAGTACCCGTGTCAACCGGATACCCCATGGGGGTATTTCGCGTCAGTGGTGGCCGTCGTGTCCGTTATTGCCAGGGGCCATCGTCACGGCGACGTCGGGGCGGGGCGTGACGACGGTGCTGGAGTAGCTGATGCCGTTGGGGCCGGCCTTGACGGGGATCGTGGCGGTGACGGCGAGGGTCGTGAGGTCGATCGCGGAGACGGAGTCGGCGTAGGTGTTCGTGACGAAGGCGTAGCGACCGTTCGGGGCGATCACGATGCCGTGGGCGCCCTTCCCTGTCGTGATCGTCTTCGTCACGGTGAGGGTCTTCGTGTCGACGACCGAGACGGTGTCGCCCGGCTTGTCCTGCGTGCCCTGGTTCGCGACGAGGACGTACCGGTCGTCGGGGGTGACGAAGGTCTGGATGGGGCCGGGGCCGACCGGGACCGTACCGACGAGCGTGCGGGAGGCCAGGTCGACCTTCGCGAGCTTGTTCTCGCCGCTCAGGGACGCGTACACGAACCTCCCGTCGGGGGAGAAGGCGACCTGGGCGGGTGCCTTGCCGACCTCGACGGTGCCGGCCACCTTCCGGGAGGCGGTGTCGATGACGCTCAGAGTGGTGCGGCCCATGTCGGCGACGACGAGGGTCTTGCCGTCCGGGCTGAGCCGCATGCCGTGCGCCTTGGGGCCGACAGGGATGGTCGCGACGACCTTCATCTGCATGGCGTCGATGACGGAGATGGTGCCGTCACCGGAGTTCGACACGTACGCGGTCATGCCGTCCGCGCTGGCGACGACGTGCGCCGGGTGGGACCCGACCTTGACGACGCCGTGCTGCGCGAGGGACGCGGCGTCGAGCATGACGGCCGATCCGCCGCTGCTGCTGCTCGTCGCCCAGATCATCGGCATCGAGGTCATGGCCTGGACGTTGTGCGGACCGGGGACGCCGGTCACCGTCGAGGCGACCTTCAGCGTCGCCGCGTCGATGACGCTCAGGCTCGATCCCTTCTCGTCCGCGACCCAGATCGACCCGGTCAGCCCGGTCTTCGACGCCGGCGACGCGGGGGTGGACGAGGTCGTGCCCGACGGGCCCGTCGAGTCGGATGAGGACAGCGGCATGGACATGGTCGTCGAGGCGGAGGCTGCGGCAGCCGTCGACGATGCCGGTGACGTCGGCGATCCGATGGTCGACGAGGTGGAGCCGGGTCCGTTCGTGCCACCGCAGGCGGCCAGGAGCGCGAGCACGGGTGCGGCGAGAGCGATCGTGAGGGCGGTTCGGCGAGAGCGCGAGGTCATGAGCGTCCTTGGGGTGAGGTGGGATGGCGGGCCGGAGCGCACGTCGGTCCGCGGCGATCGGGGTGGAGCGGCGTCAGGCAGGGTGGGTCGTCTTTCCACCGTCGGTCGAGGAGACGACGCCCTGGGCGGTGGCGACGAGGATCTCGCCGGACGCGGTGACGGCGAAGGCGACCGGCTGGGAGACCGTGACACCGGTCGCCGCCCAGGTGGTGCCGCCGTCGTGGCTGGCGGTGAGGGCGCCGTCGGAAGCGAGCCCGTACACCATGCCGTCGGACGCGAACCCGGCCAGGGCCGGTTGGGTTCCTGATGCCTCGGCCCACGTCGCGCCTCGGTCGGTGCTGGTCAGGGCGCCCTGTCGGGTCGTGGCGATGATCCTCGTGCCGTCGGGCGAGACCGCCAGCCCGAAGGGTGCTGCGGGGATCTGAACGTCGGTCCAGGACTTCGCGTCGGTGCTGATGCGCAGCCGGCCGTCGAAGCCTGCGATGAGGCCCTTGCCCGCGCCGAGCGCGTGGAAGTCCGACTCACCGGCCCGCGACATCGACGTCCATGTCTTCCCCTGGTCCGTCGACTGCAGGAGCCCGACCGGGTTCGGCAGGTCGGAGCCCTGTCCGGGGTGGCCCGAGGCATAGAGCGTCGGACCGACCGCGACGAAGCCCATGAGGTCGACCGACGGCGACACCTTCTCCCAACCGCCGGGCGTCCCCCGGTAGGCGCCGTCGTGAGTGGCGAGCAGGATCGTGCCGTCGCCGGCACGCGTGAGCCCGTGGACGTGCTCGCCGGGCAGTGCGCCCTGCGGGGCCCGGACGGGCACCGCGGCCGTCGGTGCGGTCGACGCACCGGTCCCACCGCTGGTTGCCGCAGCAGCTGGCTGCGTACCGGACGAACCAGCCGGGCGCTCCGCCGAGGTCGGCGGAGCGGCGCCCTGCACGGATGTCGATGTCGTCGGGGCGGTCGAGCCGGGGTCGGCCGAGCCGCCGCACGCCGTGACGAGCGCAACCACGGGCACAGCAGCCGTGAGCGCGAGGGCGAGGTGTCGGGGCATGATCCGGATGTCTTTCGTGAGCGGTGGGTCGGCCCGATCGCAGGGTCGGGGCCGGGGGCTGGGTGGGCCTCAGGCGTAGCGAAGACTGGTCATCATGCCGAGCTCTGCGTGGTAGATGTTGTGGCAGTGGTACATCCACGTGCCGGGGTTGTCGGCTTGCAGGTCGGCCTCGACGGTCTGCATGGGCAGGACGAGGACGGTGTCCTTGCGCAGCCCGCCGCTGGCGGGCAGGGCCCAGGTGTGGCCGTGGATGTGCATGGGGTGGGCCATCATCGTCATGTTCGTCATCCGCATCCGCAGCCGCTCTCCCTCGCGCACCTGCATGGGTGTGTCCTCGCCGAACTTTTTGCCGTTGATGCCCCACGCGTAGGGCTTCATCTGCCCGTTGAGCTGGACATCGACCGTGCGGGCGGGGTCCTTCGAGGACAGCTTCGCGGCGTCGGCCGCGGTTAGCGAGGTCCCGACGAGAGCGGCACCGGCAAGCTCGGAGACCGGGGTCGATGGGGTTGGGGCTGTACCGGCACCCGTGCGGACCACGGCGAGGGCGGGTGTGCCCTTCTTTCCCTCGGGCGCGGCGGCGAGGGGGAAGGCGCCGTCGGCGAGGGTGACGAGGACGTCGTAGCGCTCTCCCATCGCGATGTACAGGGCCTTGGTGTCCTGCGGCTGGACGGCGTAGCCGTCGGAGTGCGTCACCGTCATCGTGTGCCCGCCGAGAGCGACCTTGAAGATCGTGTCGGAGCCGGCGTTGATGAACCGGATGCGGACCTTCTGGCCGGGCTTGGCGGTGAAGGTCCTGGGGGCGGCGGGGATCCGCCCGTTGATCAGGTAGTGCGGGTACGCGATGTCGCCCGCGTCCCCGAGCGGGGAGGCCATGCCGTGGTCCATGCCGGACATGTCGTGGTTCATGCCCGTCGAGATCGGGCCGGTCTTGGCCTGGAAGTCGGCGAGGATCGTGTCGGGGTTCTTCCCGCCGGGGATGCCGTCGGTCCAGTCGTCGAGGACGACGACCCACTCGGCGTCGTAGCCGCCCTTGTCCTTGGGGTCGTCGATGACGAGTGGTGCGTACAGGCCGCGGTCGATCTGGACGCCGGTGTGCGGGTGGAAGAAGTAGGTGCCCGCGTCGGGGGCCTCGAACTCGTACAGGTAGCGCGCGCCCTTCGCGATGGGCTGCTGGGTGACGCCGGGCACGCCGTCGGCGACGTTGCGGACCCGGATGCCGTGCCAGTGGACGCTCGTGTCGCTGGGCAGCTGGTTGTCGACGGTGATGCGCAGCAGGTCGCCCGCGGAGGCACGGAAGGGGGCGGTGCCGAGCTCGTCGGTGTACGCCCAGGTGTTCGCGTGGATGCCGCCGAGGTCGAGCGTCACGGGGCGCGGACGAAGGGTGGCGGTGACGACCTTCTGGCCGGGCTTGGGGGTCAGGGGCGTCGCGGTGGGGATGGCGCCCATGGCGTGCCCGGTGCTCGCGCTGCTCGTCGTCGCGCCGCCCATGCCGGGCATGTCGCCCATCGACGAGCCCGACGAGCAGGCGGCGAGGGCTCCGAGGCTAGCGAGGCCGAAGCCACCGGCGAGGATCTGGCGACGAGTGAGTGCGGTCATGTCATCACCGTGGAGGGCAGGTGTTCACGTTCCCCTGGGCTTGTCATGAAGGTTCGATGAAGATCGCCGGACCCCTTCGGGACGGGGACGCCGCTGCCGGCCCCCGGGCAGGTGTCCTGGGGCCGGAAGCAGCGGGTGCCGAGCCGGTCGGCAGTGGTCAGTGCGTGTGCGGCAGGTGCGAACCGCGCACGTCGGTGGACGCACCCTCACGGGCTGCGTCGGCCGGTCCGGATGTCGACGGGTGGCCGTGCTGGTGGCCGCCCATGATCATCATGACCATGTGCAGTGGGCAGCTCAGGACCAGGGCGGTGATGATCGCGTCGGAGACGGGCCGCCCGAGCGCGAGCAGCACACCGGCGATGACGACGGCGGGGGCGAACATGAGAAGCATGTGACGGGTCGAGGTCTGCATCGTGCTCTCCTTCGAGGAGCGGGTGGATTCGCCGAAGCGGTGTCCCTACCCTCTGGCTGCCGTGCCGGGGGTCTCGTCGTCGTGGGACGAAGAAACGATGAAGACCGCGACGGCGCGCACGCTACGAACCAACTGCCGCGGCCGGCAGGGTCAGCACGAAGGTCGCGCCGTGGCCCGGACCCCGGCTGTGCGCGGTCAAGGTGCCGCCGTGGGCGACGGCGATGGCCCTCGAGATCGACAACCCGACCCCCGTGCCCGTCTGGCTGTCGTGGGGGCGGCTCGTGTCGGCCCGGTAGAACCGCTCGAACAGATGCGCCAGATCGTGGGCATCGATGCCGATGCCCGTGTCCTTCACGACGATCCGCACCCACTCACCGGCATCGGCGGGGATGTCGGCGCTGGCGTTGACCTGACCACCCGAGGGAGTGTGCTGCAAGGCATTGCGCAGCAGGTTGTCGACGACCTGACCGACCCGGGCACGATCGGCACGCACGAGCGCACGGCGGCCGGATGCCGTACCGCTGTCGATGTCGAGGACGACCCCGGCGTCGGTGTACTGGGGGCCGAAGGCGCGCCCCGAGGCCGCGAGGACCTCGCTCAGGTCGACGAGCTCCCGGTGCAGGTCCAGGCGTCCCTCCTCCGCGGCGGACACGTCCTTGATGTCCGAGGCGAGTCGGGTCAGACGGCTCAGCTGGTCGTGAAAGACCGACACGGTGTGCTCGTCGAGGTCGACGAAGCCGTCCTCGAGCGCCTCCACCGTCACCCGCAGGCTCGCGATCGGTGTCCGCATCTCGTGGGCCAAGTCGGTGAGCATCCGGCGCCGTGCCTGCTCCGAGGCCGCGATCCGTTCCGCCATGTCGTTGAAGGCCTCCGTGACGGCATCGAGCTCTCGGCTACCCCCCACAGCCGGCACCGGCTGGTTGTACACCCCATGCCCGACCCGCTCGGCGCCATCTACGAGGGCGTCGAGGTGCCGGCCCAGCCCGCGGGTCAGCAGCCCGCTGACGACGACCGCGCCAAGAACCGCGATGATGACGCCGGCGCCGAGACCGACCACACCGGCATCACGAAAGGCCGTCTCAGCATGGTCGAGAACACCTGGCTGCTTATCGTGGCCCGCCTCGCGCATGTGCAGGTCGAACAGCGGCGGCGCGACCAGTGCGGCCACGACGACGACCGACAACGCCATCGCCGCGACCACGACCCCCTGAGCCATGACGAGCCGTCGGGACAGGGGCATGGCCCGGCGCCCCGGCCGGACCGGCGCCACTAGCCCTGCCCCATCCGGTAGCCCACGCCGCGCACCGTCCGCACAAAGCGAGAGTTTGCGGAATCGTCGCCCAGTTTCCTCCGCAGGTGAGCGACGTGGACATCGACGAGGTGCTCGTCCCCGACCCAGTCGACACCCCAGATCTCGTCGATGAGCTGCCGACGGTTCCACACGAGATTCGGTCGCGCAGACAACGCGTCCAGCACGTCGAACTCCGTTCGGGTCAGACCCACCTCGGATCCCGCGACGGTGACCTCGCGGGCCCCCGGATCGAGGATCAGCTCGCCGAATACCCGGCGAGCCTGCCCGACAGAACGGCCCGATGACGCGGCGCGTGGCCTCCTCAGCAGCACCTGAACCCGCGCCACGAGCTCACGCGCGCTGAACGGCTTCGTCATGTAGTCGTCCGCCCCGACCGACAGGCCCACCAGGGTGTCGACCTCGTCCGTCCGTGCCGTGAGCATCAACACGTAACAGTCCGTGAAGGTCCGCACCTGACGGCACACCTCAACCCCGTCCAGGCCCGGAAGCCCCAGGTCGAGGACGATCACCTCAGGCGACCAAGACCTGGCAACCTCCACGGCGCTGAGCCCGTCACCAATCGATCGGGCCTGGGTCTATCGCGTTAACGGTGTAAGTGGCCCTAGCGCCCCGGTTGGGGCAGGAGGGTCGTCATGACCGAGACACTGGT
>CAKZHP010000028.1 GCA_936924635.1 uncultured Propionibacteriaceae bacterium | reverse complement strand
GACCGCCGCGAAGCTCGACGAAGGAAGACCGGGGTCAACCGCCCCGCCGCCGCGGAGCGCGAAGCGCGACAAACAGCCCCGGCGACGGGGCCCCCGGTCTGGACTGAGGAGAGCAAGCGACGCCTTGCTGGCACCGAACCAATGACCGCCGCGAAGCTCGACGAAGGAAGACCGGGGTCAACCGCCCCGCCGCCGCGGAGCGCGAAGCGCGACAAAAGATAGAGCCCGCCCCCATCGGGAGCGGGCTCAGTGTGGTGGATCAGCTCAGCGACTGACCTTCCCGGACTTCAGGCAGGCGGTGCAGACGTTCAGCCGCTTCGGGGTGCCCTCGACGACCGCGCGGACGCGCTGGATGTTCGGGCTCCACTGGCGGTTGGTCTTCTTCTTGGACCAGGGCACGTTGTGACCGAAGCTCGGGCGCTTGGCGCAGACGTCACACACAGCAGCCACGGAAATCACTCCTCGATCTGGGGTCGGACACCGGTCGGTGTCCAGGCAACCGCCACAGGTTATCCCACACGTGCCGGAGTCTCCTAATCCCACGCGACGGGCCTTCGCATCAGCGTGCCCGACCGCAAGGGCGCCAGGGCAGACCCGCGCTCGGGCCGCCGACGACGCCGTCGCCGGGTCACGTGGCACGCATTCTGACCGGACAGGAGCGGTTTGAGCTTCTGCCCGGTCAGAACACGTGGTCGACCGGCCTCTACGTGGCGACGACGACGGGGACGATCATGGGGCGGCGGCGGTGGGTGGCGTTGACCCAGCGCCCGACCGTACGCCGCATGATCTGCTGCAGGCGGTGCCGGTCCTCGACGCCGTCGCCCAGGGCCGTACGCAGGTCGTCGATGATGCGCTGCCGCACCTCGTCGAAGATGCCCTCGTCCTCGACGAAGCCGCGCGCGTGGATGTCGAGCGACACCAGGCGCTTGGCGTGCAGGTTGACCGCCGCGACGATGGTGATGAAGCCCTCCTCGCCGAGGATCTTGCGGTCGGCGAGCGACTCCGGGGTCAGGCCGCCGACGCTGGCGCCGTCGACCAGGATGTACGCGGCGTCGATCTTGCCGACCTCGCGCGCGACTCCCTTGGCCAGGTCGACCACCGCGCCGTCCTGCACCACGATCACCCGGTCCTTGGGCACGCCTGTGGCGACCGCCAGGTTGGCGTTGGCGATGAGGTGCCGCACCTCGCCGTGCACCGGCATCACGTTCTTGGGGCGCACGATGTTGTAGCAGTACAAGAGCTCCCCGGCGCTGGCGTGGCCGCTCACGTGCACCAGCGCGTTGCCCTTGTGCACCACGCGGGCACCGATCTTGGCCAGGCCGTTGATGACCCGGTACACCGAGTTCTCGTTGCCCGGGATCAGCGAGGAGGCGAGCAGCACCGTGTCGCCCTGCCGCAGCTCGACGTGGGGGTGCTCCCGGTTCGCCATCCGGGACAGCGCCGAGAGCGGCTCCCCCTGCGAGCCGGTCGAGATCACGACGACCTCGTCCTCCCGGTAGTTCTTCAGCGCGCCGAGCTCGATGAGCGTGTCACCGGGCACCTTGAGGTAGCCGAGGTCCCGCGCCACCCCCATGTTGCGCACCATGGAACGGCCCACGTAGCAGACCTTCCGCCCGTGCTGGACGGCCAGGTCCATCACCTGCTGCACGCGGTGCACGTGCGAGGCGAAGCAGGCCACGACGAGCTTCTGCTTCGCGCTGTCGAAGACCCGCTGCAGGGCGGGCTCCACGTCGTGCTCGGGGAGCGTGAAGCCCGGCACCTCGGCGTTGGTGGAGTCGGTGAGGAACAGGTCGACGCCCTCGGCACCGAGCCGGGCGAACGCCCGCAGGTCGGTGATGCGGCCGTCGAGCGGCAGCTGGTCCATCTTGAAGTCGCCGGTGTGGAGCACGGTGCCCCCGGCCGTACGGATGAACACCGCCAGCGCGTCGGGGATGGAGTGGTTCACGGCGAGGAACTCGAGGTCGAACGGCCCCGCGGTGGCGCGCTCCCCCTCCTTCACGACACGCAGCGGGACGTCACGCAGCCGGTGCTCGCGCAGCTTCTCGTTGAGGAACGCCAGCGTCAGCTTGCTGCCGAGCACGGGGATGCTGGGGCGCTGGCGCAGCAGGTACGGCACCGCTCCGATGTGGTCCTCGTGCCCATGCGTCAGCACCAGCGCCTCGACGTCGTCGAGACGGTCGGCGATGGCATCGAGCCCGGGAAGGATGAGGTCCACGCCAGGGTGGTCGTCCTCGGGGAACAGCACCCCGCAGTCGACCAGCAGCAGCCGGCCGTTGATCTCGAAACAGGTCATGTTGCGACCCACGTCGCCGAGACCGCCGAGCGGGATGACCCGCAGCGTGTCCTTGGCAAGGGTCGGGGGCGTACGAAGTCCGGCGTCTAGCACCGTCCTACCCTACCGACCCGCCGCCCGGAGCGCCCCTCGGCATCCCCCACGAGTGGGCGCCTGCGCGGCCGCGGGCATAGAGTCCAGCGGGTGAGCTCTCCCGGTTTCGTACGCCTCGCGCTGCCCGCCGAGGCTCGCGCCATCACCGACCTGCAGCGGGCGGTGCTGGCCGAGCCCACCCACCCGTACATGCCGTTGCTGGCCCAGATGCCCGCCGACGAGATGACGCGGGTCTGGCACGAGGCGATCACCCGGCCGCCGCTGGCGTCGTACCGGGTGCTGGTGGCGACCGAGGGTCACGGCCCCGACTCCCCCGTGGTGGGGATGGTGGCGGTGACCCCGTCGGGCGACCCCGACGCCGAGGCCGAAGACGGCGAGGTGGCCGACCTGTTCGTCCATCCTGCTCGCCGTGGTCAGGGGCACGGCACCCGGCTGGTGCAGGCGGCCGTCGACACGATGCGAGCCGACGGGTTCACGCGCGCCCGCTGGTGGCTGGTCTCCACCGACGACGAGCTGCGCGCGTTCCTCACCGGCATGGGCTGGGCGCCAGACGGCGCTCACGCCGAGCAGCAGGTCGAGGGCCTCCACCTCAAGCTGGTGCGCCTCCACACCGACATCTCGGAGCCGGTCGAGGCCTAGCGCAGCTGCGCGAGATCGACGTCGCGGCCCTCAAGGCTGAGGACCAGGCCTCCGTCGGCGGCCTCCACCCGGGTCGCGCGGAGGCCAACCGGCAGACCGAGGTCGATCGGCTTCATGACAGCGGTGACGATCGCGCCCGTGAGCTGCTCCGGCACGGCCACGCCGTTCACGGTGGCCTTCGGCTCGGTGACCGTGAACCGGCCCTGCGCGTCGATCAACGGCCGCGCGGTCACGGCGGCGTTGACCCGCTGCCCGAGGATGGTCGTGGCGACCGTCGCGACCACGGTGTTGCCCGGGCCCTTGACCAGGGGGTAGCCGGTCAGCTTCTCGATCTGGCCCCACTCCAGCGTCGCGTCGGCGGTGAGGCCGCCCGCGACGAACGAGGACCCTGAGGGCCTGACATCGGTGAGCGTGCCCACGACGCGCACCTCGACCTGCTTGCCCGCCACCTGCATCGGTACGCGGTCGGCGGCGACGTCCACGCGGTCGACGTGCTGCCGGATCACCGACCAGACGAACATCGGGTCCTTGATCGACACCGTCGGCGGCGTCGGCAGCCCGGCCTGCGCCTGGACCGTCTCGGCGACGCGCTTCTCCGCGTACGAACGGCCGACGGTGTTGCCGGCGAGCACCGCTGCGGCGACGAGGGCCGCCAGCATGGCCAGCACCACCAGCAGCCTGGCGCCCCCGCCCCCACGACGAGCCACGAGGTCAGGCCTCCAGGCCCAGCAGCGGGTCGATACCGATGGTGAGGCCAGGGTGCGAGGGCACCCACCGGACGGCGCTGAGGACACCTGGCATGAAGGAGGCTCGGTCCATCGAGTCGTGACGGATCGTCAGGGTCTCGCCTGTGGACCCGAACAGCACCTCCTGGTGCGCGAGCAGGCCTCCGAGCCGGACCCCGTGCACGTGCACGCCAGACACCACCGCGCCCCTGGCGCCGGGGAGCTCGTGCTGCGTGGCGTCGGGCACATCGCCGAGGCCGGCCGCCTCACGCGCGGCAGCGATCTGCTCCGCCGTGGCCACCGCGGTGCCCGAGGGGGCATCCGCCTTGTTGGGGTGGTGCAGCTCGACGATCTCGACCGACTCGTAGTGCTTGGCCGCGGTGGTCGCGAAGTGCATCATCAGCACGGCGCCGATGGAGAAGTTCGCCGCGATCAGCACGCCGACCTCCGGCTTCTCCTTCAACCACTCACGCACCTGGTCGTACTTCTCGTCGTTGAACCCGGTCGTGCCGACCACCGTGTGCAGACCGTGGTCGATGCACCACTTGATGTTCTCCATCACCGCGTCGGGTCGCGTGAAGTCCACGACCACCTGGGCGCGGCGCGCGTCGTTGCGGTTGTCGCCCACGTCCGTCCCGGCCACCAGGTCCAGGTCAGGGGCCTTGGTGACGGCCCGGCAGACCTCGCCACCCATCCTGCCGTTCACGCCGAACACCGCAACTCGCATGGATCCTCCTGGCTCGTCCGTCAGACGAGTCCACCCTAGGTCGTCGGTGAGGGGAGACGACGACGGGTCCACGGATGCGGACCTGTTGCGACGCACGCCACCGCGCACCGCCGTACCCGCATCTGCCCCACCTCGCCCGGGAGGCGGGAGCGGGATGCCTCGCTGCGATGTGGCCCAGGTCTGACGAGTGGTCAGGCGTCGCAGGTCTTGATGAGGGTCATCTCCATCGTCGGGGTCCAGGTCTTGCCCCCGTTGGTGGTGATCGCGCCGGTCTCGTGCCAGACGCGCCCGCCGCGCTTGGCGGTGGTCTCGTAGCGCATGACGACCCCCGGCGCGTACACGACCTCCCAGGCCCAGAAGCCGTCGGCGACCTCCAGGGTCGTGACGAGCTTGTTGCCGCCGCTCTCGGCGACCCACGAGAAGCTGCCGTCCGCCTCACGGGTGGCGACGGCGTGAGCGGAGAAGACCACGTCCGCACCCCGGACGGGCTCGTAGCCTGTGCCGTTGACCGTGAGCTCGTCGCGCCCGGCGACGGGGCGTACGTTCTCGGTCTGGATGTAGGTGGCCACGCCCGCCTCTGTGGCGGTCCACCCGGTGCCCAGCCACTCTCCGGCCATCCACTCGATGGGCGCCAGGGCCGGGGTCGAGCCGCCGAAGGCGTCGGTGCACCGCTTGACGGGTCGCTGGTCGAGCGCCTTGCCGCGCAGCTGGGCCTCCACCCGCTGCTTGACCTTGGCGTACTCGGTCTCGGCTGCCGACGCCGGGGCGGTCAGACCGGAGAGGGCCAGGCTGGTGACCACCAGTGCGGTCAGTGCGCGCGTGAACATGTCGGGTCTCCTCCCGGGCCACCGACGCTGGTGGCCTCTGCGCGTGGACGCTACCTCGTCTGGCGCGGGCAGGGTGGCCGGGTGGAGAACGTTCACGCTGCCGACACCGGTAGCGAGAACCGGCCACGGAAGAGCCAGACGGCCCGCCGAGCAGCTGCTCGGCGGGCCGTCGTGGGTGAGGTCACTCCGCGGCTGGCGCGGTGTCCTCGGCAGCGGGAGCGGACTCCTCGACCACGGGGGCCAGGGAGAGCTTGCCGCGGTCGTCGATCTCGGAGATCTCGACGGTCAGCTTCTGGCCGACCGACAGCACGTCCTCGACGCTCTCGACGCGCTGGCCGCCGGCCAGCGGGCGCAGCTTCGAGATGTGCAGCAGGCCGTCCTTGCCCGGGAGCAGGGAGACGAACGCACCGAACGCGGTCAGCTTCACGACGGTGCCCAGGTAGCGCTCGCCGACCTTCGGCATGGTGGGGTTGGCGATCGCGTTGACCATGTCGCGGGCCGCCTCGGCCGCCTCGCCCGAGTCGGCGCCGATGTAGACGGTGCCGTCGTCCTCGATGGAGAGGTTCGCGCCGGTGTCGTCCTGGATCTGGTTGATGACCTTGCCCTTGGGCCCGATCACCTCGCCGATCTTGTCGGCCGGGATCTTCACGGTGATGATGCGCGGGGCGTACGGGCTCATCTCGTCCGGCACGTCGATGGCCTCGGCCATCACGTCCAGCAGGGTGAACCGGGCCTCGCGCGCCTGCAGCAGCGCACCGGCCAGCACGTCGGCGGGGATGCCGTCGAGCTTGGTGTCTAGCTGCAGCGCCGTGACGAAGTCACGCGTGCCGGCGACCTTGAAGTCCATGTCGCCGAGGGCGTCCTCGGCGCCGAGGATGTCGGTCAGCGCCACGTACTCGGTCTTGCCGTCGACCTCGTCGCTCATCAGGCCCATGGCGATGCCGGCGACCGGCGCGCGCAGCGGCACACCGGCGTTGAGCAGTGCCAGCGTCGAGGCGCAGACCGAGCCCATCGAGGTGGAGCCGTTGGAGCCGAGCGCCTCGGACACCTGGCGGATCGCGTACGGGAACTCCTCGCGGCTCGGCAGCACCGGCACCAGCGCTCGCTCGGCGAGCGCGCCGTGGCCGATCTCGCGACGCTTCGGCGAGCCGACGCGGCCGGTCTCACCTGTGGAGTACGGCGGGAAGTTGTAGTTGTGCATGTAGCGCTTGGTCGTCTCGGGGGCGAGCGTGTCCAGCTTCTGCTCCATGTCGAGCATGTTCAGCGTGCTGATGCCCAGGATCTGGGTCTCGCCGCGCATGAACAGCGCCGAGCCGTGCACGCGGGGCACCACGCCGACCTCGCAGGACAGCGAACGGATGTCGCGCAGGCCACGGCCGTCGATGCGGACCTTCTCGGTGAGGGTGCGCTGACGGACGACCTTCTTGGTGAGCGACCGGTACGCGCCCGTGATCTCCTTCTCGCGGCCCTCGAAGCGGCCGGCGAGCTCCTCCTGCAGGGCCTTCAGCAGGTCCTCGGTGGCGGTCTCACGGTCGTGCTTGCCGGGGATCGAGTTCACCTCGCGGACACGGTCGCCCGCGGCCTCGGCGACGGCGTCGAAGACGTCCTTCTCGTAGTCGAGGAAGACCGGGAACTGCTTGGTCGCCTTCGGGAGCTGGGAGGCCAGCTCGGCCTGGGCGTCGCACAGCGCCTTGATGTGCTTCTTCGACTGCTCGAGGCCCTGGGCCACGACCTCCTCGGTCGGCGCCGTGCGGCCCGAGCGCACCAGGTTCCAGGTGTTCTCGGTCGACTCGGCCTCGACCATCATGATCGCGACGTCGCCGTCGGGCAGCACCCGGCCGGCCACGACCATGTCGAAGGTGGCGTCCTCCAGCTGCTTCACGGTCGGGAAGGCGACCCAGTCGGTGCCGATCAGGGCGACGCGGACGCCGCCGACGGGGCCGGTGAACGGCAGGCCCGCCAGGGTGGTCGACGCCGACGCAGCGTTGATGGCCACGACGTCGTACAGCACCTCGGGGTTGAGCGCCATCACGGTGGCGACGACCTGGACCTCGTTGCGCAGGCCCTTGGTGAAGCAGGGGCGCAGCGGGCGGTCGATGAGGCGGCAGGCGAGGATCGCGCCCTCGGACGGGCGGCCCTCGCGGCGGAAGAACGAGCCGGGGATGCGCCCGGCGGCGTACATGCGCTCCTCGACGTCGACCGTCAGGGGGAAGAAGTCGACGCCGTCGCGCGGGTTGTTGGAGGCGGTCGTCGCCGACAGGATCATGGTGTCGTCGTCGATGTAGACGGTGACGGAGCCGTCGGCCTGGCGGGCCAGCAGCCCCGACTCGAAGCGGACGACGTGACGGCCGTGGGCACCGTTGTCGATGACGGCCTCAGTGGAACGAAGATCAGGACCCTCCACGGGTTCTCCTTTCGGTGGCGCGAGCCGCGACGGGTGTCGGATCCCGACGGGCCGGAGCCGGTCTTCGATCGAGGGCCGCGGGGTGGTCGTCCAACCCGTGGCCCACTACCGAGGACCGCCGTCCGCCGGTGTGCCGCGGCGGCTCGCATGTGTTGGTGCGGTGTGCAGTTGTGGGCCGGCAGCCGTGGCTGCGCAGCGGTCGGGGGGTCATGCCCCGGGGTGTGCGAAAGGCCCGCCCCTGGGGGCGGGCCTCGGCGTCACCGGCGCAGACCGAGGCGCTCGATGAGCTTGCGGTAGTGCTCGATGTCGTTGCGGGCGACGTAGTTCAGCAGACGGCGGCGCTGGCCCACGAGGAGCAGCAGGCCACGACGGCTGTGGTGGTCGCCCTTGTGCATCTTGAGATGCTCGGTCAGGTGGGCGATCCGCTTCGTGAGAAGCGCGATCTGGACGTCCGGGGAGCCGGTGTCGCCAGGCGCGATCGCGTAGTCGTCGATGATCTTCTTCTTCGTTGCAGCGTCCATTGACGTGCTCCCTTCGGTGTCCCGTTGCGCGACGCCTCGGGTGCGGGGTGCGGTCGAGGCTCTTGGGCATTCGCGGCCGGTCTACGGCATCGCTCAGGTTATCAGCCGCCCTCGGGCGTACGAAATCAGCGCGCGCGTGCGGGCGGGCCGACGCGGCGGGGGTGAGGCTGCCCGGAGACGGCCTCCTCGAGCGAGCCCCAGGCCGTGTACGTGAGGCTGCGCTCAGCGATGGTCGACCAGAACCCCGGCACGGAGCCCCACTCCTTCGCCGCCTGTACCCCGGCCTCGGCCGCCGCGTTGTGGCCGGCGATCTCACCCATCGTCAGCGCGTCCTGCCAGTGCTCGACCTCGATGGGTCGGCCGGCCACGGGATCGCCGGCTCGATCGGCGTGCCTGTGGCGGGCGAGGCACCGGCCAGGACCTCCTTCGACAGCGGCGGGCGCTCGTACGGCGGATCGGTGTCAGCGCTGACGAGCAGCACCGGGCCGGGACCGCCGGCGTCGACGTACGCAGCGGTCGGCGGCGCTGACGCCCGCCGGCCCACTCCCGATGATGACGAGGGCGAAGGTCTCCATGGGCCGAGCCTAGGGCGCGGCACCGACGTCGCGGCTCGTCTCGACACCCCGCGGAGGCCCCCCGTTCACACGTTCGTCACCCACGCCCTCCTTGCCGTGTCCAGAGCCGATCGGCCGATTCCGCGGGCGGTCCGGCATCGGATACCGTCAGCGTCGTCGGTGTCCCGCAGGCAAGGAGTCCCCATGGCTGATTCGAAGATCGTGGTGCGCGAGGTGACGGAGGCCGACCTCCCGGCCCTGAGGGCGCTGGAGGACCGCACGGAGGGCTTCGTGTGCGACCGTCGCTTCCAGGAGGCGGCTTCGGGCACCAACCACTACATCATCGCCGTCCGCGGCGACGACCCCCAGGGCACCGTGGTGCTCGACGAGGCCGAGGGCGACCTGCAGCCCGAGCTGCGCAACATGTACGTCTACCAGCACGCCCGCCGCCAGGGCGTCGGGCGGACGCTCGACGAGTTCGTGGAGAAGTTCGCGGTGAAGCTGGGCTACGACGAGATCTTCCTGGGCGTCGACCCCGACAACTACCAGGCCATCCCCCTCTACGTCTCCCTCGGGTACGAGCCCACGGGCGACCACCGCCTCGACGAGGTGAGCGTGGTGGAGGGCGAGACGAACGACGAGGACAAGCCCGTCTACCACGACGCCATCTACCGCAAGTCGCTGAAGAACCTGCGCTGATCGCCGGGGGCGGCCGGCGGGTCGCCCCTCGGCCGTCGCTGCCTCAGGCCTGGGCGTCCAGGATCTCCCTGGTGGCGGTGACGTCGCGCGACATCTGATCCAACAAGGCGTCCAGGGAGTCGAACCTGATCTGCCCTCGCAGGTGTGCGACGAAGTCGACCCCGATCCGTACGCCGTAGAGCTGGAGGTCGTCGCGGTCCAGCACGTACGTCTCCACGCGCCGCTCCACGCCGTCGAAGGTGGGGTTCGTGCCCACAGAGATCGCCGCCGGGAACCGCTCGTCGGTGTCGAGGCGGGTCAGCCATCCCGCGTACACGCCGTCAGCCGGGCACGCCTGCCCGGCCGGCACGGTGAGGTTGGCCGTGGGATAGCCGATCGTGCGGCCGCGCTGGTCGCCCAGCACCACGGTGCCGGAGAACCGAAACGGCCGGCCCAGCACCCGGGCCGCCTCGGCCACGTCGCCGGCCTCGAGCGCCGTACGCACCCGGGTCGACGACAAGGACGTCTCGCCCTCGTTCAGCAGCGGCAGGGCGACGACCTCGAACTGCCCCTTGCCGAGTTCCCGCAGCGTGTCGACCGTGCCGGCGGCCCGGTGCCCGAAGCGGAAGTTCTCCCCCACCACGACCACGGCCGGCCGCAGCGGCAGCAGGGTGAACTCCACGAAGTGGGCGGGGCTCCAGGAGGCGACGCGGGAGGTGAACTCGACGACCCGTACCTCGTCGGCGCCAGCCTCCTTGAGCAGGCGGATGCGCTCGTCCAGGTCGCAGATCAGCGCCGGGGCACGGTCTGGCCGCAGCACCGTCATGGGGTGCGGCCAGAACGTGACGACCACCAGCGGCAGCCCGGGCGCGGTCTCCTGGGCCGTACGCAGCACGCCGGCGTGACCGGCATGGACGCCGTCGAAGTTGCCGATCACGACGACCGTTCCGTTCATGCGACCTCTTCTGGGGTGACGAGCACTGCCTGTGCCTTGGCCTGACCTCCGTCAGGACCGTACAACCCGACCAGCGTCTCCCCCGGCCCCACGGCGGCGGTGAGAACGCTCACGGGGTGCTGCAACGGCTTCCCGTACGCGAGGGCGCGCATCTGGTCGGCGGTGACCTCGACCACCGGGAAGCAGCGCCGAGCGGCAGCCGCCATCGACGTCCAGGCGGTGTCGGGCACCTCCTCCAGATCCGGGCCGAGGTGGGGCTCCTTGAGCGTGAAACCGCCGATCCGTGCCCGGCGCAGTGCCGTGAGGTGGCCGCCGGTGCCCAGAGCCGCCCCCATGTCACGGGCCAGCGCCCGCACGTACGTGCCGGAGGAGCACTCCACGTCGATGTCCAGGTCGAGCACCTGGGTGCCGTCGGTGGCCGAGGCCTGACGGGTCGTCAGGACGTCGAGGCGGGACACGGTGACGCGACGCGCCTTCAGGGTGACCTCCTCGCCGGCGCGCACCCGCGCGTACGAGCGTCGGCCGTCGACCTTGATCGCCGACACCGCCGACGGCACCTGCTCGATCTCACCGGTGAGCGCGGCCGCAGCGACGCGTACGGAGTCGGGCGACACGTCCAGCGCACCCGGAGCCGTCACCACGTCGCCCTCGGCGTCGTCGGTGACCGTCGACTGGCCGAGCCGCACGGTGGCGAGGTAACGCTTGTCGTGCAGCGCGAGGTGACCCAGCAGGCGAGTGGCCCGTTCCACGCCGAGGATCAGCACGCCGGTCGCCATCGGGTCCAGCGTGCCGGCGTGCCCCACCTTGCGGGTGCCGACCAGCCGCCGGACCCGCCCCACCACCTGGTGCGACGTCCAGCCCGGCGGCTTGTCGACGACCAGCAGCCCCGAGCGAGCGGTCATCCCTCGTCGTCGGCGGGCTCGTCGTCGGTGTCGTCGCCCTCGTCCTCGTCCGCGGCCGGCTTCTTGTACGGGTCGGCCTCGCCTGCGTACTGAGCGCCCTCGGCCTTCGCCGCCACCTCGGCGTCGGTGGCCCGGGCGGACGCCAGGAGCTCCTCGATGTGGGCGCTGGCCTCGGGCATCGCGTCGTGCACGAAGGTGATCGTGGGCGCGAACCGGAGCGCCATCTGCTTCGACACCGCCGTGCGCACCTGGCCCTTGGCGACGTCGAGCGCGGCCGCCGTGTCGGCGACCTCCTCCGGCGTGCCGAGCACCGTGTAGAAGAGCGTGCACTCCCGGTTGTCCTTGCTGAGGCGCACGTCGGTGATGGTGACGAACCCCAGCCGCGTGTCCTTGACGCGCTTCTCCAGGACCTCGGCCGCGATGTGCTTGATCTGCTCTGCCCGCTTCAGGGCGTGTGGACCGGCCATGACTCTCCTCCCTCTTGACGGACGGGGCCGCCGGCCTGCTGGCCGGCGACCCCTCCCGTCGTGCGTTGCCGCTGCCTCAGGCGCGCGGCTTCTCCACCATCTCGAAGGTCTCGATGACGTCGCCGACGTGGATGTCGGAGTAGTTCTGCAGCGTCATGCCGCACTCGAACCCCTCGCGCACCTCGGTGACGTCGTCCTTCTCGCGACGTAGCGTGTTGATGCTGGTCTCCGCCACGACGATGCCGTCGCGGAGCAGCCTCGCCTGCGCATGGCGACGGACGACACCCTCGGTGATCATGCAGCCCGCGATCGCACCGATCTTGGACGAGCGGAAGATCTCTCGGATCTCCGCCTGGCCTCGGACCTGCTCCTCGAACTCCGGCTTGAGCATGCCCTTGAGCGCCGCCTCGATGTCGTCCACCGCCTGGTAGATGACCGAGTAGTAACGGATGTCGACGCCCTCCGCGTCCGCCAGCTGCGTCGCCTTGCCCTGCGGGCGGACGTTGTAGCCGAGGATGACCGCGTTGGAGGCCGACGCGAGCGAGACGTTGGTCTCGGTGATGGCACCGACACCACGGTCGATGATGCGCACCGACACGTCCTCGCCCACCTCGATCTTGAGCAGCTCGTCCTCCAGGGCCTCCACGGAGCCGGCGGTGTCGCCCTTGAGGATGAGGTTGAGCTCCTGCGTCTCACCGCTCTCGAGCTGCGCGAACAGCTGCTCGAGCGTCTTGCGACGGGTCGACTTCGCGAGCTGGGCGGCGCGCATGCGCGACTCGCGACGCTCGGCGATCTGGCGGGCCTTCCGGTCGTCCTCGACGACCAGGAAGTTGTCGCCGGCCCCGGAGACCGAGGTCAGACCGAGCACCTGCACCGGCATCGAGGGCGGAGCCTCGGTGACGTTCTCGCCGTCGTCGTCGATCAGGGCGCGGACGCGGCCGTGGGCCGAGCCGGCCACGATCGAGTCGCCCACCCGCAGGGTGCCGCGGTGCACGAGCACCGTGGCCACCGGGCCGCGCCCCTTGTCGAGGTGCGCCTCGATCGCGACACCCTGCGCCGGCATGTCGGGGTTCGCCCGCAGGTCGAGCTCGGCGTCGGCGGTCAGGACGATCGCCTCCAGCAGCTGGTCGAGGTTCGTCCGCTGCGTCGCCGACACGTCGACGAACATGGTGTCGCCGCCGTACTCCTCCGGCACCAGGCCGAACTCGGTCAGCTGGCCACGGACCTTCGTCGGGTCGGCGCCCTCGCGGTCGATCTTGTTGACGGCCACGACGATCGGCACCTCGGCCGCCTTCGCGTGGTTCATGGCCTCGATCGTCTGAGGCATCACGCCGTCGTCGGCCGCGACCACGAGCACTGCGATGTCGGTGGACTTCGCACCACGGGCACGCATGGCGGTGAACGCCTCGTGGCCCGGGGTGTCGATGAAGGTGACCTTGCGCTCGTTGCCGTCGACCTCGGTCTCGACCTGGTAGGCACCGATGGCCTGCGTGATGCCGCCGGCCTCGCCGGCCACCACGTTGGCGTGGCGCAGCGCGTCGAGCAGCTTGGTCTTTCCGTGATCGACGTGACCCATGACGGTGACGATGGGCGGGCGAGGCGCGAGGTCCTCCTCGTCGCCCTCGTTCTCGCCGAACTCGATGTCGAAGCTCTCCAGCAGCTCGCGGTCCTCGTCCTCGGGGGACACGACCTCGATCTCGTAGTTGAGCTCGGCACCCAGCACCTGAAGGGTGTCGTCGGCGACCGACTGCGTGGCGGTGACCATCTCGCCGAGGTTGAACAGCACCTGCACGAGGTTGGCCGGCTCGACGCCGATCTTCTCGGCGAGGTCGGTCAGCGAGGCGCCGCGCGCCAGACGGATCTTGGAGCCGTCACCGGGACGGATCCGCACGCCGCCGATCGTCGGCGCCTCCATCTGGTCGAACTCTTGCCTGCGTTGCTTCTTCGACTTGCGGCCACGACGCCCGGGGGCCCCGTTGCGACCGAACGCACCCTGCGTGAGATCGGAAGAGCGTCG
>CAKZHP010000027.1 GCA_936924635.1 uncultured Propionibacteriaceae bacterium | reverse complement strand
GGCGAGCCGGGCAGCGGGGTGCTGCGCGGCGTCCCCGACCGTACGCCGCAGCTCCCCCACCAGCCCGGTGAGAGTGAGCGGGCGCGCGGGCCGGCCGAGGACCGGCACGGGCTCGACCCCGAGCTCGGCCAGGAAGCGAGACGGCTGGTCGCCCTCCCCCTCGGTGCCGGACACCGCCGTGACCACGAGGCGCCGCGTCGCCCGCGTGCAGGCGACGTAGAACAAGCGCCGTTCCGCCGCCAGCAGGGTCGACGTCGGCGGCGGCTCGACCGCCGTGCCGTCCTCCGACCACCGGTCGGCCTCCAGCAACGAGCCGCGGCGCCGCGGGTCGGGCCAGGTGCCCTCCTGCACGCCGGCCACCACCACGAGTGGCCACTCGAGACCCTTGGACCGGTGCGCCGTGAGCACCCGGACGCCCCGGTTGCGCACCTGTGACTCCCGTGCGGTGTCGGCGGGGATCTCCTGCCCCACCACCTCCTGCAGGAAGCCGGTCACCCCGCGGCCGCCGGTCACCTCGTCCGACCGCTCCGCCACGTCGAACAGGGCGCAGATCGCGTCCAGGTCACGATGGGCCCGGCCCGCGGCGTCTCCACCGGCGGCCAGCATCGTCTGCAGCCGGGCCGGCCAGGACGTCCCCCGCCATATCCCCCACAGAGCCTCGTGGGCGGTCGCGCCACGCGCGATGTCGTCCCCGCAGCGCTGCAGCAGGCCGGCGAGGGCGCGGGCAGCGCTCACCTCCTCGGTCACCGGGCGGTCCGCCAGGACGTCCGGGTCTGCCAGCGCGCGCCACACCAGCTCACCCGACGGCCGCGGCGAGCCGGGGCCACCGAGCTCGGCCCGCTCCTGGTCTCGCAGCAGCCGGCCCAGCCGCCGCAGCTCGATGGAGTCCAGCCCACCCAGCGGCGAGAGCAGCAGCTGTGCGGCGGAGTCGGAGTCGAGGCGGGAGGGGTCGACCGCCACGCTCAGGGCGAGCAGCAGCGGCTTCACCGCCTCGGACGACCCCAGCGCGATCTCGTCTCCAGCCACCTCGACGGGCACACCCGCGGCCACGAGCGCCCGAGACAGGCGCGGGATGCCGTGCCGACCGGAGCGCACCAGCACCGCCATGTCGGACCACGCCACGCCGTCGTGCAGGTGGGCGCGGCGCAGGAGGTCGGCGATGTGCTCCGCCTCGGCACCAGGGTTCTCGTACGTATGGACCTCCAGCACCCCCGGCGGGACCCCCTCGGCTACTCGCGGCCGCCGGAACGCCTCCCGGACCTCATCGGGCAGGGCCCGTGGCAGCGCGAGCCTGTCGGCGATCCGGCGCGTGGCCGCGGCCAGCACGGTGCCGAAGCGCCGCGTCTCCGACAGCGCCACCACGCGCGCCGGCGCGCCCTGGGCGTCGGTGAACTGCTGCGGGAAGTCGAGGATCGCCCGCGGTCGCGCACCGCGGAACTCGTAGATCGACTGGTCCGGGTCGCCGACCACCACCAGGTCGCCTCCCGGGGGCACCAGCTGGCGCAGGAGACCGACCTGAGAGGGGTCGGTGTCCTGGTACTCGTCGACCAGCACCACGCGCGCCGACTGCTGCACCTGCTCGCGGATCGCCGGGTCCGCCAGCAGCACGCGGGTGCGGTGCACCAGCTCGGCGTAGTCGAGGACCTGCTCACCCTCCAGCACGTCGAGGTAGGTGTCGAAGAACCTGCCCAGCGCCTCCCACTCCGGCCGGCCCTCCCGCTCCCCCATCACCTGGAGCACGTCGCCGTCGAGCCCGAGCTGCCGCGCCGTCGCCAGGGCGGACCTCACCTCGGTGGCGAACCCCCGGGTCCCGTACGCCGGCGCCATCTCCGCCGGCCAGTCGTCTGCCGGAAGGCCGGAGAGCACCTCCCGTACGCGGAAGTCCTGCTCCGGCGCGGTGAGGAGACGGACCGCGTCGCCGTACAGCTCAGGGTCGCCGAACCGCCGCACCACGGCGTAGCAGAACGCGTGGAAGGTGAGGGCGCGCGGCGTGACCACAGAACGGCCGAGCCTGGCCGCGACCCGACGGCGCAGGTCGACGGCAGCACGACGCGAGAACGTGAGGACGAGGATCTCGTCGGGGGAGACACCGTCGGCAACCCGGGAGGCCACCGTCTCGACGATTGTGGTCGTCTTACCGGTCCCAGGCCCGGCCAGCACCAGCAGCGGACCGCCCCGATGGTCGACCGCCGCCCGCTGCTCGGGCGTCAGCACGACCTGCTCGGCCACGCGCGGGGTCGCCGGGACCAGCCTGTACCGCGGACCGCCGACCCGTGCTCTCACCGTCATGGCCACTATGCAATCACCCGGCACCGACAATTATGGTGACGGGGTCCCCACCACCGCAGAAAGCCCCAGCCAGGAGCACGCCCGCGCCGGGAGACGAGGGCTCCAGGGCCCGCAGGGGCGGGCATTGCGGCGCAAGGAGTTCCCCGCGCCACCGATCTGTGGTTGGCTAGGTCTCGCTGCTCCCCGCAAAGGGTCGGGCTCCAAGCTCAGCAGCCTGAGATCTCAAGGTGCGGTCTCAGCAGTGCAGTTGGGAGAAGTTGCATGGCGCAGGGAACCGTCAAGTGGTTCAATGCCGAGAAGGGCTACGGCTTCATCGCCGTCGAGGGCGGCAACCAGGACGTCTTCGTCCACTACAGCGCGATCGACTCGACGGGCTTCCGCTCGCTCGATGAGGGTCAGAAGGTCGAGTTCGAGATCACGCAGGGCCCCAAGGGCCCGCAGGCGGATCGCGTCACCCTGATCTGAGACATCAGTCGCCATGAGGGGCCCCGGTGCACACCGGGGCCTTTCGTGCGTCTTGGGCCTGCTCAGTAGGTCGGCTGCGACGGATCCACCTCGGCGACCCAGGCGTTGATGCCCCCGTCGAGGTGGTACGCGTCGACCCCGCGCGACAGCAGGCTCGCCAGAGCCGCCGCCGACCGGACGCCGGAGCGGCAGTAGAGGACGTACGGGCCGGGGCCGGTCAGTGCTCCGGCCGCCACGTCCGCAACCGGGACGTCCACGGCGCCCGGGATGTGGTTGACCGTCGTCTCCCACTGCTCCCGGACGTCGACCACCACCAGATCGCGACGCCCGGCCGCGCTCTCCTGCAGCCAGTCAGCCAGCTGGGCCGCCCCGACCGTACGTCCCGTGGGCGCCCCAGGCGCCGCCGCCAGCGCCTCCCCCCGTACCTCGGTGATGACGGCCCTGGGCCCGCACAGCCGGCACCCCGGGTCCTTGCCCACGGGCAGCGTGCTCCACTCCCCCCGCAGCGCGTCCAGCAGCCCGAGCCGCCCGACCAGCGGCTCGCCGACCCCCGACAGCAGCTTCAGCGTCTCGGTCGCCTGCGCCATCCCGACCGCCCCGGGCACCACGCCCAGCACGCCGCCGTCGGCGCAGGACGGCACCTCCCCCGGCGCGGGCGGCTCCGGGAAGAGGCAGCGCAGGCACGGCCCGTCGAGCGCGAACACCGACACCCGGCCGTCGAACCCCAGCACCGACCCCCAGACCAGCGGCCGGTCCTCCAGCACGCAGGCGTCTGCCAGGAGGTAGTGCGTCTCGAAGTTGTCGGTGCCGTCCACCACGACGTCGTACGCCCGCACCCGCTCCCGCACCGTTGCCGCCGTCAGCCGCTCCTGGTGCCGCACGACCCGGACCTCGGGGTTCAGTGCCTCCACCCGCAGTGCTGCCGACTCCACCTTGGCCCGCCCCACCGAGAGCGTGTCGTGGAGGAGCTGGCGGTGCAGGTTGCTCTCGGCGACCACGTCGTCGTCGACCACGCCGAGCACGCCCACGCCGGCGCCCGCGAGGTAGAGCAGCACCGGGGAGCCGAGGCCTCCTGCCCCCACCACGAGCACCCGGGCGGCCGCCAGCCGTCGCTGGGCCAGCACGCCCCACCCCGGCAGGGACGTCTGGCGGGAGTAGCGCGCCGCTGATGCCGGGGGAAGCTGCGGGCCTGGTTCCACCGGGAGCATCGCGCCCTCCTCACCTCGGGAGCCTGGGACGCCGAGGGTAGCCGACCAGTACCGTGACCCCATGGCCGAGTCCGTGAACCTGATCATCCTGGGCGCCTCGGGCGACCTCACGAAGCGTCTCCTGCTGCCGGGGCTGGGCACGCTGCTGACCCAGCAGCACAGCCTCGACGTCAACCTGATCGGAGCGGCAGCGAACGACCTGCGGGACGCCGGCTGGCGGGAGATCATCACCACGGCCCTCACCGACGGCGGCTGCACGGGCGACCGGGCGGCGCGCATCGCGGCGCGTGCCACCTACCGTCAGGTGGACGCCGGTTCCGCGAGCGACCTCGCCTCTCTGCTGGTGGGCCTGTCGGGCCGGATCATCGTCTACTTCGCACTGCCGCCGGCCATCTCCTACCTGGCCTGCGAGGCCCTGGGGACCCTGCCCTCGCTGCCGCGCGAGCTGTACCTCGCCATCGAGAAGCCGTTCGGCACCGACACGGCCACCGCCGCCGACTTCAACACCCTGCTGGCGCACCTCCCGCTGCCGGAGGACCACATCTTCCGGGTGGACCACTTCCTCGGCAAGGCGACCGTGCTCAACCTGCTCGGGATCCGCTTCGCCAACCGCCTGTTCGAGCCGGTCTGGAACGCCGACAACATCGAGCGCATCGAGATCATCACCGACGAGTCGCTGGCCCTGGAGGGGCGCGCCGGATACTACGACAAGGCGGGCGCGCTCAAGGACATGATCCAGAGCCACCTGCTGCTCGTCATGTCCATCCTCTGCATGGAGGAGATCGCCCGGCTCGACGCCCTGGAGCTGCGAGACCTGCAGGCGCACGTGCTGCGCGCCACGCACCTCGTCGACGACGACCCCCGTACGGCCTCCCGACGGGCGCGCTACACGGCCGGCACCGTCGGAGACCGCGCGATCCCCAGCTACGTCGACGAGGAGGGGGTGGACCCCTCCCGCATGACCGAGACCCTCGCCGAGATCACCGTCGAGATCCGCAACTCGCGCTGGAGCGGCGTCCCCATCCGTCTGCGCAGCGGCAAGGCGCTCGGTGACGAGGTACGCCAGATCGTGGTGGTCTTCAAGCCGGTAGCCCATGTGCCGGAGGGGTTCGAGGGGGTCCCGGAGCGCAACGTCGTGGTGTTCGGCATGACCCGGGAGTTCCTGCGCATCGGCATCTCCACCAACGCCGAGGGCAACAAGCTGGACCTCGAGGAGACCGTGCTGTCGGCTGACCTCGGCGAGAGCCCCGTCAGACCGTACGGCGAGATCCTCTCCCACATGCTGGCCGGCGACGCTCTCCTGTCCGTGCGCGGCGACATCGCCGAGGAGTGCTGGCGCATCGTCACCCCGGTGCTCGACGCGTGGGCGAACAACGAGGTCCCGATGGACGAGTACGCCGCGGGGTCGGCCGGCCCGGCGAGCTGGAGCTGAGGTGCCCGAGGGCGTCACCACGAGGGTCGGGGACCGCACCCTCACTCTGACGAACCTCGACAAGGTCCTGTACCCGGCGACGGGCTACACCAAGGCGGAGGTGATCTCCTACTACCTCGCCGTCGCCGACGTCATGCTCCCCCACCTGGCGGGTCGCTGCCTGACGCGGGTCCGCTTCCCGAACGGCGTCGACAAGCCCCCGTTCTACGAGAAGAACCTGCCCACGGGGGCTCCCGACTGGCTGGCCACCCAGCAGGTGCAGGCCTCCGACGGCCGCATCGACTACCTCGTCGCGACCGAACCGGCGACGCTGGTCTACCTGGCCAACCTGGCGGCCCTGGAGATCCATGCACCGCAGTGGACCGTCGCCGACGCCACCCTGCGGGACGGGGCGGTGGTGCTCGACCCCGCCGAGGAACCGAGGGCCACCACCTGCATGGTCGACCTCGATCCCGGGCCGGGGGTCACGATGGTCGAGGTGGCGCGCGGCGCGCTGCTGCTCGCCAACCGCCTCGCGGCAGACGGACTGATCCCGTACGCGAAGACCACCGGCTCCAAAGGTGTGCAGCTGTCCTGCCCCATCGCGCCCACCCGGGCCGACACGGTGGTCCGCTACGTCACCCACATCGCCCAGGAGATGGCGCGCGGGCACCCCGACCTGTTCGTGGCGACGATGGCCAAGAACGTCCGCGAGGGGCGCATCTACATCGACTTCCTCCAGAACAAGGCGGCCCGCAACACCGTGAGCGTCTACTCCCTGCGGGGGCGGGAGCGCCAGTCGGTCGCCACCCCGGTCACCTTCGACGAGCTGGGGGCGGTGACCAGCCCCGACGACCTCCGGTTCACGCCGGAGGATGCCCTGGAGCGCATCGCAGACCACGGGGACCTCTTCGCCGACGTGCTCGCCGGCGACGGGCCGCCGCTGCCGCTGGAG
>CAKZHP010000026.1 GCA_936924635.1 uncultured Propionibacteriaceae bacterium | reverse complement strand
ATCTGGGCGCGGCGAGGCTCCACGCCGGGTCGGCCGCCGCGCCGAGGTGCCGACGTCGCAGTGCGTCGTCGCGGGAGAACCCCCCCGTCGCGAGCACGACGCCGCGCCGGGCCACGACCGTGAGATCAGCGCTGTCGCGGTGCACCACGACCCGGGGCGGGGTGCCCTCCTCGAGCCGGACCAGCGGGCAGTGCCGCCAGACGGTCACCCCGGAGGAGGTGGCACGGGCGGCCAGCGCGACCAGGAGGGCGGATCCACCCACCGCCGGCTCACACCCCACCAGCCGGCCCAGGAAGCCGCGCCCGCCCACCGCCTTCACCGTGGTGGCGACGCTGCGGAGGTTGCGGCTCATCGTGAAGAGCCGGCGGCGCTCGGAGAACGTCGTGGTCCCTGAACCCAGCCGCACCTGGTCGGCGCGCCGCCCCAGCCGGCGACGCACCGTCGCGCGGGGCTGGAAGACTCGGCCCGACCGCCGTCCTCCAGCCTCCTCCGGGTGGGAGTCGGGCTCGCCCCGCACCAGGTCCAGCGGGGCGCCCAGGCTGGCCAGCTCACGGTGGAGCGTCGGGGCCGTGCTCAGGAACGCGGAGCGACGGTCGTCGTCGGTGCCGTACAGGGCCTTGAGGTAGGCCTCCCCGGCCATCCCCGGGCCGCGCTCGCCCACGGCCACCCCCGGCAGCCAGAGCACTCCGTCGTCGGCACCTCCGCTTCCGCCGAGCACCTCGTCGGCCTCCAGCAGCAGCACCTCCAGACCCCGGCGGCGAGCCGTCACGGCGGCCATCAGCCCGGCGGGGCCGCCGCCGACGACGACGACGTCGGTCTCGACCGACCGGGCGGCCACGATCAGCCCTGGAGCGACTGGGCGAGGGCCACGAGGGTACGCACGGCGACGCCGGTGCCACCGGACGGCACGTAGTCGTACGCCTCGTGCTCGTTGAAGGCCGGACCGGCGATGTCCAGGTGGGCCCAGGCGGTGTCCTCCCCGACGAACTCCCGAAGGAACGCGGCCGCCGAGAGCGCCCCGCCCCAGCGCTTGCCGCCGGAGCGGATGTCGGCCACCTTCGACTTCAGCACGTCCTTGGCCTCGTCGGTGATCGGCAGCTGCCAGAACGCCTCACCCGCCGCCTCCGCGGCGTCGAGCACCAGGTCGGCCGTCTGGTCGTCGGTCGCCATCAGGCCCGCAGTCTTCTCGCCGAGGGCGACCACGCAGGCGCCGGTGAGGGTCGCCACGTCGATGACCAGGTCGGGCTCGTCGCGCACAGCGCGGACCAGGGCGTCGGCCATGACCAGGCGGCCCTCGGCGTCGGAGTTGTAGTTCTCCACGGTCTTGCCGCCGAACATCGTGAGCACGTCCGAAGGCCGGTAGGCCGAGCCCGACGGCATGTTCTCGGCCATCGCCGCGTACGTGGTGACGCGCACCTTCAGACCCAGGTCGGCGATCACCTTGGTGGCGGCCAGGACCGCGGCCGCACCGGACATGTCGTTCTTCATGGTGGCCATGGACTCACCGGGCTTGATGTTGATGCCGCCGGTGTCGAAGGTGATGCCCTTGCCGACCAGCGCGAGGTGGGTGCGGGCGCCGCGAGGAGCGTACGAGAGGCGCACCAGCCGTGGCGGTCGCACCGAGCCGCCGCCGACGGCGAGGATGCCGCCGTAGCCGTCGCGGGCCAGGGCCTTCTCGTCGAGCACCTCGCACGACAGCTTGGCCTGCTTGGCCATGGTGGAGGCGGCGTCGGCGAAGGTCTCGGGGTAGAGACGGTTCGCCGGCAGGTTGATCCAGTCGCGGGCCTGGTTGACGCCGTCGGCGACCGCCTGGGCGGCGGTGAGGGCGTCGCGCGCCTCCCCGCGGGGCGAGACCAGGGTCAGGGCCCGCAGCAGCGTGGTCGGCTCGCTGCCGATCTTGGTGAACGTGTACGCACCGAGCAGCGCGCCCTCGGCGGCGCCCTTGATGACCTCGGGCTCGACGAGGTCCATGCTCACCGCGACGTGGAGCGGCTTGGCCGGCTCGAGCGCCGCGAGGCGACGGATGCCGTTGCCCACGGCGCGACGCACCTGCTCGGGGGTCACGTCGACGTCGCCGAGGCCGACGACCACCAGCCGGGGGCCGGCGGTGGGCAGCAAGGTGGCGGTGCCGATGGTCGCCTTGGCGCCGAGGTCAAGGGCCACCGAGAGGGGGGAGCCAAAGCGCTTGGTGAGATCCCTCGCGAGATCGGCGGGGACGTCGACCAGGGCCGGGGTGCCGGACACCTCGGTGAGGCCGACGATGACGGCGTCGACGTCGCCGGGCAGCTTCTTGGCGAGGGAGACGGAGACCACGGGTGCACCTTTCGCTGTGACGCTGGGAGGGGCATCGCCCCGGTCCGCCAGAGTATCGTCACTTGTCGTCTCCGCAGGTGCGCGGACGACGGCGCCGGACGGAGGACACGGTGGGCACCGAACAGCTGTGGCACTCGCCTCTGCACGAGCGGCACGTCGCCGCCGGGGCCAAGATGGCCCCGTTCGGTGGCTGGTCGATGCCGCTGGAGTACGCCGGGGTGGTGGCCGAGCACACCGCCGTACGCGAACGGGTCGGTCTGTTCGACGTCAGCCATCTCGGCAAGGCGCTGGTGACCGGCCCCGGCGCCGTGGACGCGCTCAACGAGCGGCTCACCAACGACCTGCGCAAGGTCGGGCCGGGGCAGGCGCAGTACACCCTGCTGTGCGACGAGCGCGGGGGCACGGTCGACGACCTCATCGCGTACGTGCGCAGCGACGACGAGGTGTTCCTGGTGCCCAACGCGGCCAACGCGGCCGAGGTGGTGCGCCGGCTCACCGCGGGGATGCCCGCTGGGGTACGGGTCGAGGACCAGCACCGCGAGCACGCGGTGCTGGCGGTGCAGGGCCCGGCGTCGGACGAGACGCTCGCCGCCCTGGGGCTGCCCGTGGGGCACGACTACATGGGCTTCGTCGACGCGGCCCTCGACGGCGTGGCGCTGACGGTGTGCCGCACCGGGTACACGGGCGAGCGGGGGTACGAGCTGGTGTGCCCGGCCGACCGGGCAGGCGTGGTGTGGGACGCGGTCCTCGCGGCAGGAGAGGCGTACGGGATCGCCCGGTGCGGTCTCGGGGCCCGCGACACGCTGCGCCAGGAGATGGGCTACCCGCTCCACGGCAACGACCTCGGCCCGGACATCTCGCCCGTCGCGGGCGGCGCCGGGTGGGCGGTCGCGTGGAAGAAGGAGAGGTTCGGCGGCGACGCGGCGTTGCGGGAGGAACGGCGGGCTCCGACGCGTGTGCTGCGAGGGCTGCGGGCCGTCGGGCGCGGCATCCCGAGGCACGGCATGGACGTGGTGGGCGCCGACGGCGAGGTGATGGGGCGCGTCACGTCTGGCACGTTCTCGCCCACGCTGCGCACCGGCATCGCACTGGCCCTGCTGCCGCCCGACGTGCCCCTGGGCGCTGAGGTCGGTGTGGTGGTGCGCACGCGCACCGAACGGTTCGAGGTCGTGCGGCCTCCGTTCGTGGTGGCCGGTGTCCGTGACGCGTGACGGCCGGGGGGCGCTGGTCGCCCACCTGGTGGTCGTGGCGGTGGGGCTGCTGGCGTTGGGGTGGGCGGTGCTCGCGGGGGAGCCGACGGTCACCTGTCGTGGCGAGGTGATGCAGCCGGGCGCCGTCTGCAGGCACAGCCCGCTCGGCGGCGGCCCGGCTGACAAGGAGCAGACGTACGAGGAGCGGCGGCAGGCCGCGTACGGGGCGAGGCCGGTGATCGGGGCCGTGGGGGCCCTGGTGGCGGTGTTCGGGCTGGTGCTCGTCCGGGGAGCGTGGCGGCGTCAGGACGTGAGCGGCACCGGCCCGTAGACGAGCCGCCCCTCGTCGTACAGGGCGACCTCGACCAGGCCGGCAGCGCGGAGCTGCTGGTACGTCTCGGTCAACCACGCCTCCGCATCGGCCCGCGTCGGGAACCCCGACCCGCCGATCCCGGCCAGGTCGGTGTCGTCAGGCGTACGCCAGGACCACGCCACGTCAGGCCGGGCGCTGCTGCGGCGAGGCCGACCCGGCGACGGAGCCGTCGGTGTTCGGGACCTTGCCCAGCACCTTGTCGATGCGGGTGATGGTCTCCTTCGTCAGCTTGCGGCCGGCCACGGCAGCGCTCTCGGCGATCTGCTCGGGGCGGGAGGCGCCCGCGATCGCCGAGGCGACGTTGTCGTTGTGGAGCACCCAGGCGAGCGCGAGCTGGCCCATGGTGAGGCCCTCGTCCTCCGCGATGGGCCTGAGGTCCTGGACACGCGTCAGCACGTCGTCGTTGTCGAGCCACCGCTTGATCATCGTGGCCCCACCCTTGGTGTCGGTGGCGCGGGAGCCCTTGGGCAGGTCGCCCCCGGGCACGTACTTGCCGGTGAGCACGCCCTGCGCCATCGGCGAGAACACGATCTGGCCCACGCCGAGCTCGCGGCAGGTGGGCACCACCTCGGGCTCGATCACCCGCCACAGCATGTTGTACTGCGGCTGGTTGGAGACGAACGGGATCTTCAGCTCCCGCGCCATGGCGTGACCCTGCCGAATCTGCTCGGCCGACCACTCCGAGACACCGCTGTAGAGCGCCTTGCCCTGGCGCACGACGTCGGCGAGCGCCTCCATCGTCTCCTCCAGCGGCGTCTCGTAGTCGTAGCGGTGGCACTGGTAGAGGTCGACGTAGTCGGTCTTCAGCCGGGTGAGCGACCCGTTGATGCCCTCGTGGATGTGCTTGCGCGACAGGCCCACGTCGTTGGGGCCGTGCGGGCCGACCGGCCAGTACACCTTGGTGAGGATCTCGACGCTCTCACGCCGCTCGCCCTTCAGCGCCTTGCCGAGGATGCTCTCGGCCTTCGTGTTGGCGTACACGTCGGCGGTGTCGAAGGTGGTGATGCCCGCATCGAGCGCGGCCTTCACGCACTCCTGCGCGGCCTCCTTCTCCACCTGCGAGCCGTGCGTGAGCCAGTTGCCGTACGAGATCGCGGAGACCTTGAGGCCGCTCGAGCCGAGGTGACGAAACTCCATGTCGGTGCCTTTCGATGTCTGTGGTGGGTCAGAAGGAGTCGCCGCGGCTGATGCGGGGCGGCGGGACGCGGAAGCGGCGGATCGACATGGCACGGTTGACCGCCACCATCAGCAGACCGCGGGGGCTGGCCGAGGGGTGGCGCTCGGCGAGCAGACGCTTGTACCCGCGCCACAGCCGCCAGATGTCGATGATGGCCAGGATCATCAGCACGTACGCCGCCACGGTCGACACCAGCATCAGCACAGGGAAGCGGCCGGCCAGGAACGACAGGGCCAGCACCACCAGCATCACCGGGAGCAGGAACTCCGCGATGGTCCACCGGGAGTCGATGTAGTCGCGCAGCAGCACCCGCTCCGGGGTCCCCTCCGCTGCCGCCATCGACTTCGTACGGGCCTCGTACCGCGCCTCCCGGTCGCGCGCCTTGGCCTCCTTCGGGCTCAGCACCGGGTTCAGCCGCTGCCGCCGCGCCGCCTCAGCCTCCTTGCGGGTCGGGGTCGGGGCGCCCTTGCCGCCGGCCCTGACGGGGGCTGGGGTGCTCGTGGGGGCGGTCTTCGCGCCGCCAGCCCGCACCGCGGTGGAGCCGGTCTTCGTGCCAGTGCCGACGCGGGCGCTGGTCGTCTCCGACTCGGTGGCCTGGTCCTTGGCCTGGGGGTCGTACGGGCGGAACAGTCCCACGCTCGTCCTCGCTGTCGCTTGCTGGAAGTGCCTGCATGCTATCCCGATACGCTCACCGCTCATGCGGGTGCTCGTGCTGACCGGGGCTGTCGGAGACCTCTCACCGGCGCAGGCCGGCCGGGTCGTGGCGTCGCCCTGGGCGGCGGCCGGGCACGCGGTGGCCGTGGTGCCGATGACCGCCGACGGGAACGGTCTCGACGACGCCGTGGCAGCGCTCGGCCCTGGCCGGGCCACCGTGGTGAGGCAGACGGGGGGCACCACCACGGGGCCCTTGGGCGAGGCGGCGGCGCGGGCGATCGCGGCCGGGGCCAGCACCGTGCTGCTCGACCTCACCCAGCCCCTGCCCGTGGATGGGGGAGCGGGGCTGCTCGCGGCGCTGGGCGCGACCGCCGCGGCTCCTCTCGACGAGGGCCCGGTCTTCGGCGATCTCGGGCAGGTGCGGCTGCCGTCCCTGCCGGCCAGGCTGGTCGCCGTCGTGGCGGCAGGGACGGAGACAGCTCCGCTCCTGGGCGTGCGGGGCGTGGCCGCGACGGCCGGCTTCGAGACTGGTCAGGACCGTGCCGAGGTGCTCGCGCTGGACGCCGCCCTCGCCAGGCTGGCGGCGGCGGTCGGGCTGCCCGACCCACCGGCGGGTGCCGGAGCC
>CAKZHP010000025.1 GCA_936924635.1 uncultured Propionibacteriaceae bacterium | reverse complement strand
GGGTGCCGAGGGGGCCTGCGAGCTCGGCTCCGGGGTCGGCGTCGGGGTGGTCTCGGTCGCCGACGGGGAGGGCGTCGCCGACGTCGCGGGCGCGGGCGCGGCAGCGCTGGTCAGCTGCGGAGCCGGAGCACCGGAGGGGGCAGTGGTCGAGCAGCCGGCGAGGACCGCCATGCTGGTGACCACGAGACCGACTGCCAACTTGTGCAGGCCCTGAGAACCGAACACCACCGACTCCTTCTTCTCCACCCCCCGGCGGGTGCCGTGACAAATCATAACGGCGTGGCGCCTCTGGGCTGACCATGGCCGCGCCGGGGGAGACTGACGCTTTCGACACCCTGACAACGCGGGGGACGCCCAGAGGGTTGCACGGGTCGTACGGAAAAATTCGACCCGGCATGCCTTGGCGGACCTGCATCTTCTGGCTCTGGGGCGACGTACGCGCCACATGGGCATGTGATGTCGCCAGCGACCAGAAGATGAAGGTCCCGCCCGGTCACCGGGCCTTGGCCAAACCCTCCTCGATGGCGGCGATGATCTCCGGGCGCAGCTGCGCGGGGTCGATCACCTTGTCGACCGACCCGACCCGTACGGCACGGTGGATGTCGTGGACCGCGTCGAACTCCGCGGCCACCTCGCTGATCTTCTCGGCGCGCACCACTGCCCGTACATCGGTGCGCTCCTCCGCCAGCGCGGCCTTGTCGGGCTCGGCCGCGGCGGCCAGACGGGACTCGACGTCGGCCACCCGCTCATCGGCGCGGGTGCGCTTCTCGACGTCCCTCGCGAACACCACGGCGGCCGCGGGGGCACCGCCGATCACCGACGCGTACGAGCCCTCGATCGCCAGCACGGTCATCGACGGGTTCAGCGACTTGGAGAACACCACGAACGCACCGCCGTGGTAGCGGGAGACCACCACGAACACGATCGGCCCGCGGAAGTTCACGATGGCACGGCCGATCTCCGCGCCGTACTCGAGCTGCAGGTTGCGCATCGACTCCGGTGACCCGTCGAAGCCCGACAGGTTCGCCAGCACCACCAGCGGCCGGTTGCCGCTGGCGGCGTTGATGGCGCGTGCCACCTTCTTGCTGGAGCGCGGGAAGAGGGTGCCGGCGGTGTACGTGTCGGGGCCGTCGGTGGGCGGGAACCCGACGCGCGGCACCGGCTTGGACTCGATGCCCACCAGGCACACGGCGTGCCCGCCGAGGCGCGCGTCGAGCACCACGGCCGTCTCCGCGTCGGCCATGCCGGCCCAGCGCTCCAACGTCTCGTGGTCGGCGTCGGCGACCGCCGCCATCACGGTGCGGATGTCGAACGGCTTCTTGCGGTCCGGGTTCGCCGACCAGATCTCCCCCACCGTGGCGAACTCGCCGGCGTGAGGGAAGCTCGACACGTCGCGGTCGGACGGGTCAGTGGTCGGCGCGCGGCGAGGGCCGGGCTCCCCGGGCACCACGTACGTGTGGTCGTAGTGCTGCATCAGCACCCCGAAGGCACCGGCCAGGTCGGGCGCCCAGTACTGCGCCTGCCCGTTCGGGCCCATCACCCGGTCGTACCCCCCGATGCCGAAGTTGTCCTCGGCCGAGACACCACCGGAGAAGTCGAGCGACTGCTTGCCCGTGAGCACCATGGCCGAGTCTGGCGTCATCACCAGGATCCCGCGCGTGTGCATCAGCATGGTCGCCTCGGCGTTCCAGTACGGCTGCGCGCCCACGTTGATGCCGGCGACCACGACGTTGATCTCGCGGCCGGCCTGCGTGAACTCCACGATGCGGCGCAGAGCAGCACCCACCCAGTCCATGTTCTCGGTGCCGGACTCCATGGAGATCCGCGCTCCCGACGACAGCGTGAACCACTCCACGGGCACGTCGAGCTGCTCGGCCAGGTCGAGCGCGGCGATGATGCGTCGGCACTCGGGCTCGGCGACCGCGCCCAGACCCTTGGTGGGGTCTCCGGCCAGCACCACGCGGGTGACGCCCTCGGGGTGCAGCGTCGTGGGCGTGGTGACGACCGCGCAGATGATGCCGGCCTTGTTCTGGGCCGGGCCACGCTCCACCGGCACCAGCCGGCCGGAGTCGTCGAGGTCGTGCTCCACCATCGAGCCGCCAGGGCCGGCCAGCACGTCGCTGAGCTCGTACGGGTAGACCAGGCCCCTGTTGCGCGCCCAGGCGACCTTGGTGGTGTAGTCGTCGAGCGGCTCCAGCGGCCGGTCGGGCGGGGCGGTGACGGTGGCGGTGACGCCGGTGCCGGGCTGCCACGAGAACCGTACGGCGAACGGCACGACCTGGCCGTCGGGGGTGCGGCGTCGACCGTGCGCGAGCACCTCCTCGATGCCGGCGTTCTGACCGAGAGGGGTGATCTTTCCTTGCAGGGCGAGGATCTCCTCGATGCCCAGGTCCACGACGGGCCAGACATGCACCCAGACGTGGTTGGTGTCGAAGGAGCCGGTGCCGGAGGTACGGGCCAGGCGGATCGCCTCCAGGCAGTCCTCGATCACCCGCTCCGCATGGGGCAGCGCGGTCAGGCGGCCGGAGTCGTCGTACGTGCCGGTGAGGTTGCGCACCTGCGCCATCGCCACCAGGCGCCGGTCGGAGGGGTTGGAGCGGGCGGTGCACTCGAAGAGCACCACCTCTTCGGGGGCCGGCAGTCGCTCCAGCTCGAACTTGCGCAGTCGCCAGAGGTCGAGGCGGCGGCCCACCATCGGGTGCAGGCCGCGGATGCGCAGGTCCTCGGCCAGCGCCGTCGCGCCGGGCCGGAAGGTCTGGTACGTGATCGGGCCCTCGGTGCGGCAGAGGCCGACCGCGATGCGGCGTACGCCCTTGGTCCACGCCTGCCCCTGCAGGGCGTCGAGCACCCGGTCGGACTCGTCGCCGGCGGGGCACGCCACGTACAGCTCGACGACCACGTCGCTGCCGTCGGGCCGGTCTGCGACGAGCCGTTCCAGCAACCCGGTCAGCGGCTCGGAGGTGAGCTCGTCGAACCGGGCCACCGTGGACACCACGCGCGTCAGCTGCCCCTCCAGCTCGTAGTCCCCCACCGCGACGGCCCGGTCGCCCTCGACGCTGTGCAGGTCGCGCAGCCCGTACTCGCCGTAGTTGCGCTGGATCAGGACCTCGAGCATGGGCTCGTGCGGGGCGATCTGCTCGCAGACACGCGCCCCGAAGATCTCGGTGATCTGCTCCGGGATCCCAGCCAGGCGGGCGATGCGCTCCTTCCGGTCGGGCAGGGCCGGGTCGGCGAGCGCGTCCAGCTCGGCGGGTACGTCCGCGAGCGCTGCCGCCCGCTGCCGCTCCACCTCGGCCTGGTCGAACCACCGGTAGCGGATGCTCCGCGCCAGGTCGCTGACCACGGGGTAGCGGCGCCGGGTCGCATGACCGAGCCGCGTCAGGTGCGGCTGCGCGGCCTCGGCCACCTCTGCCGAGGGCACGGGGTCGCTGTGCCAGCGCTGGAGCAGTGCGGTGATCGTGTCCACCCCCAGGCTGCTCACGGCGAGGAAGATGCGGAACACCGCGGCCTCGAGCTCGGGGGTGCGCGCGGTGTCGTCCACGCCGTAGTGCCGCAGCACGGTGGCCAGCCGCTCCCGGAAGGAGTCCGGCAGCCCGGCGCGCTCCACGTCGAGGCTCTGCAGGTAGCGGTGCAGGTGCTCCCGGTCGCTGTGCACCAGCAGCTCGCTGCGGTCGCGGCCCGCGGGGCGGTGTACGTCACCGGGGCCACGCACGCCACGCTGTCGGTGCCGGGCGGCCTGAGCGCCACGGCACGCGGTGACACGCTGCTGGCCGCGCCCAGCGCCGACCTGCACGCGCTGAGTGAGGATTTACCGGGCGGGGGGAAACTGACGCTGCACTTCGAGGTGCCGCCCACCCAGGAAACCGCCGAGTTGACGCAGGCGCTGGCCGCCGAGATCGGGAACGGGCTGGACGCGGCGCAGAGCCGGATGCTGGACATCATGACGCTGTACTCGGTGGATCAGAGCATCCGGGCCGAGCGCAACATGCGCCGCCTGCTTTCGCGCGTGACCCGCAATATGGCCGAACGCCTCGGAGCTGACGCCCGCGCCGCGTACCTGTTCGACCAGGACGGCGTGCTGCGCCTGGAATACGCGCAGGACACCTCCGGCGAGCGCCAGAGCGGCCTGCCTGCCCCGGCCTTTGCCGAGCGGGTGGCAGCGGCGGGAACCCCCC
>CAKZHP010000024.1 GCA_936924635.1 uncultured Propionibacteriaceae bacterium | reverse complement strand
GGCCCGGCGCACCGCGCCGGCGGCGGAGGCGCCGCCCCGGGTGCCCATCGCCGAGCCGAGCTCGGAGCCGGCGGCCATGTCTGGGCCGGCGAGCCCGATCAGGAACGCGCGCAACGCCCCGCACGGAGGAGTCATGTCGCCCGGGGGAGGGGTGACATCGGCCGCCTCGGCCACACCGGCCTGCACAGCGCGTCTCCCCCGCTGGGACTGCAGCAGGCCGACCAGGGTGGCGGGGTCAGGGTCGATCGCGTACGTGCCGCCCGCGTCGAGCTCCACGGCCGGCTTGCCGGGCAGCTGGTCGGTGTACGCGGTGCCCACCCGGATGCGCCACGCCCAGAACTCCCCCGTGTCGGCGGCGAGACGCATGGTGAGGAGCTGGGTCCCGCGGAGGGTGAGCGCCAGGGCCACCTGCTCGTTGAGCACCCCGCGCCGCGTGGACGGGAGGGCCGACAGCTCGTACACCTCCGGCAGGTCGATGGCGTTCATCACCTGCACCGTGAGCGCCAGAGAGGGCGCCGCTCCGGGTGCGTCGAGCAGGCGGTTCAGGCCGTCGCAGGTGCCGGGCTGGCACGGGCCGTCGAGCCACCTGCCGGTGGGCTGTGGGTGGTGCAGCGTGGTGATCGCACGCACCGTGTCCTGGAAGGTGTGGTCGGTCACCGCCGGCGAGCGCTGGGCGCGCACCTGCGGGTGCATGTTCCAGAAGCCGGTGATCTCGGCGCTCAGCAGCTCGTCGAAGGCAGATCCGAGCACGGGGAGCGTGCGGCCGAGCCGCGACGTGGGGAGGCCGTCGATGGGCTCCAGGACCGCGTCCCACGCGACGTCGACGCGGCGGGTGTCGCTGACGTACACGTCGGACACGGCGCGGCCCGACGCGACGAAGGTCTCCCGCCCGCCGGTGCGGGCCACGACGAAGACGTGGTCACCGGCACGGATGCGCGTGGCGTCGGGCACGGCAGGCCACGTACCGACGGGGCGCCTGCCCTGGCCGACCTCCTTGCGCAGGCGGTCGCGCTCGCGCCGGTCCCAGCCCGACAGCGGGCGGTCCCACAGCAGCCCGACCGTGCGCTGCGCCATCGGCAGGGACTCGCTCACCGGAGCAGTCTACGGCGACGACGCCGCTGGAGGCCGCGCGAGCGGAGGTGTGCGGGTCGGACCGCGGCCCCGTGGGGAGCGGTCAGCTGAAGTCGCCGCGCTGGACGGTCACGAAGGGCTCGAGCTCCTCGTCGACCCAGTCGGGCACGCTGCCGAAGCCGCGGCCGACCTTGACGTAGAGGTCGTACAGGTCGCGGGCGGAGGCGTCGGCGAACTCGATGGGCCCGCTGAGCTCGTCGGGCCCGGCATAACGCTGGTACGCCACGTACGTGCCGTGCTCGTTGCAGACGAAGAACTCGCTGCCGTTGAAGTCGACACGAGCGACCATGCGCTCCTTGCCGGCGGGGATGTCGTGGATGCGGGCGACATCACGAGCCGGCGGCGCCTGCTGCGGGAGCCACTCGACGCCGGGGAGGTTCAGGGCCCACCAGGCGTGCGCGTCGGTCGAGAGGTTCGCCCACGGGATCTGCCGCGAGCGCAGGAAGGCCAGCGAGGACTCCATCAGGTAGTCGCTGTCGGGGTCGTCCACCCGCCCCAGCAGCTCGGAGATGAGCCGGATGGCGCCGTACTCGGCCCACCCGCCGACGGGCTCCACCGCCGCGCGCACCTCACGGCGGAACCGCTCCGGCTGGGTGGTGGCGAAAAGGTCCAGGTCGGCACAGAGGTCGAGCGCCTTCGACTCCGCCGCGGTGGTCGCCTCGTTGCGGCGGATCCAGAACCGGCCGAACGCGTCCAGGTCCTTCACGATGGTCCGCGGCAGGGCCTTGAGGTCTCGGCCGACCCCGAACCGGCCGTACGGAGCGAGCTCCGACCCGTCGAGCGTCACGGCCCCGCCGCGCAACCAGCTGATGATACCCATCGTGCTTTCTCCCCCCGAGAAAGGTGCGCTGCCTTCTGTGACGGTGAATCTAGGCACGGGTTCTTCCCCTTGTCAGAAAGATGAATGACTCATCATTTTGTGCCGGGCTCGACGCTCTGGGGGGAGTGGAGGCGGGGTGCGCGGGGCCGCCCGGGCGGCGGCCGGAACCCCATGGACAGGAGCGCATCGGCCCACATCGGGGGGCCGCAGGTCGCCAGGGGAAGGAACGAAGGCCGTCGATGTCAAGCAGACGGACAGGCTCTACGCCCCTCCGGATGGCCCTACTCTGATTTCTGCTGACACGGGCTGTTCGGGAGTAGCCACGCCCACCCGTCGTCGCGGAAGGACACGCAGAAGTGAACCTCTTCGACAAGATCAAGGACGCGTTCTCCGACGAGGACGAGAAGGCCGCCGCCGAGAAGGCTGCCGCGGACCAGGCCGCTGCCGACCAGGCCGCTGCCGAGAACCAGGCGGCCATCGACTCCGCCAACGCCGCTGCCGCAGCCGAGGCCGAGGCCCACGAGCGGGCGGAGAACGCCCAGATCGTCGCCGACCAGGAGCGCGCTGTGCAGGAGGCCCAGGCCGCCGAGCAGGCCGCGCAGGAGCAGGCCGCCCAGCAGGCCGCGCAGGACCAGGCTGCCGCCCAGGCCGCCGCCGACCAGGCCGCCCAGCAGGCCGCGCAGGAGCAGGCCGCCGCTCAGCAGGCTGCCGCTGCGAAGCCGTCGATCTCGCTCAACGGGCTCCTCGCGATGATCCAGCACGACTCGTCCGACTCGGTCGCCACCGGCCAGGCGATGAACGCCGACGCCGGCCTGGTCGTCGAGCGCGCGCTCGCCTCGGTCGTCGGTGACACCGGCCCCGTCGACGGCTCGCTCGGCACCAGCTTCACGGCGGCGTACGCCCGCTGGCAGGAGTCGCTGGGCTACTCCGGCGCCGACGCCGACGGCATCCCGGGCCGCGCCTCGCTGCAGGCGCTCGCCGAGCGTACGGGCGCCTTCACCGTCGCTGACTGACGACCGGCCGCACCACCGCACCACGCGACGGCCCCGGGTTCGCCCGGGGCCGTCGTCCGTTGTCTTGCCGCACCCGCGCGCCTAGGCTGTCAGGACCTGAGGAGGCACCCATGACCAACCCGCTCGAGATCATCCAGCCGAGCCTGCGCTACCAGCGCGAGCAGCGCGACCTGGAGAAGGTCTTCGTCGTCGACACCCCCGAAGGAGCCGACGGGCTGGGCAGGGTGAACCTCGAGTCGGGCCACATCAAGATCCCGGTGAAGGCACCGGAGGCCAAGCCTGAGAAGAAGCGCAAGAGCTGACCGCGCCGGCCGGATGAGGATCACGGTCCACGGCGCCGCCCAGGCCGAGGTCGCGCCGGACTTCGGGCGCCTGCACGGCGAGGTGCGCGCCCACGACGCCGATAAGGCGGAGGCGCTGCGGCGGGTGACCGACGCGACGCGCACCCTGACCGAGGCGTTCGCCGCGTTGCGCGGGTCGGGCGCCGTGCTGAAGACCGTGGTGCGGCCGATGACGATCAGCAGCTACCAGCCGTACGGGGATCAGGGCGCGCTGGAGCACAGCGCCACCGTGACCTGGTGGGCGGACTTCCCGAGCAGCGAGGGCCTGGGTGCGTTCGGGGAGAGGTACGGGTCGGTGGACGCCGTCCAGCTGGGCTCCACGGAGTGGCTGCTCCACGACGAGACCCGCAGACGCGTCGAGGCCGAGTGCCTGACGCATGCGGTGGGGCAGGCGCGGGAGCGGGCGTCGGCCATCGCGGCCGCAGCCGGCGCCGGCGAGGTGAGCTTCGTCGAGATCACGGACGCCGGGCTGCAGGGGCCGGTGGGGCAGCCCATGCTCAGGGCCATGGCCGCCGGCGGGATGGAGCGGGGTGTCGAGATCTCTACCGACGACGTCGTCATCGGCGTCGAGCTGGTGGCGGTCTTCGACGCCTGAGCGCCGCCACCGCCCGCCCGTAGACTCGGTCGGGACGAACGGAGGCACCCGATGTCCAGCCCGATGCCGCCCCGGCAGCCCGATCCCTACGCGCCGCAGCAGCAGCCGCAGCAGCAGTTCCAGCCCGCGTCGCAGCAGTACGCACCTCCGCCGCAGGTGCAGGCCCCGGCCGCTCCCGACCAGGGGTACGGCTACCAGGCGGCGCCGCAGTCGCCGTACCCGCACCAGGAGGTCGCGAAGGTCGCCGACGACGGCGCGTCGGTCGGCGGTGAGGCGGCGGGACGCCCCGTGGGTCACCAGGGAGTCCGGGTGAACGTCGAGGAGGAGCCCGCGTTCTCGGTGGGCGGCGGCCTCGCGGTGGTGCTCCTGATCGGTGTGGTCCTGCTGGCAGGCTTCCTCGGCCTGCAGGGAGTCACGTCGGACAACCCCGCGTACTTCGTCGGGGCGTTGATCGCGGTGGTCGCCGCCTGGCTCGGCTCGACCTCGCTCACCGTGGTGCAGCCGGGCGAGACCAAGGTGCTGCAGTTCCTCGGGCGCTACGTGGGCACGATCCGTAAGCCTGGCCTGCAGCTCACGGTGCCGTTCACCGCGAAGCGCCGGGTCTCGGTGAAGGTCAACAACTTCGAGACCAACGAGCTCAAGGTCAACGACGCCGACGGCAACCCGGTGACCATCGCCGCGATCATCGTGTGGCAGGTGGCCGACACCGCGAAGGCGGCGTTCGCCGTGGAGAACTCCGAGCACTTCGTGCGCGTGCAGGCCGAGGCGGCGCTGCGGCACATCGCGTCCACCCACCCGTACGACAACGCCGAGCCCGGCGAGGAGACCCTCCGCGGGTCGACCGAGCTGGTCGCCGGCGAGCTCGCCGAGGAGGTGGCCGCGCGCGTCGCCATCGCCGGGCTGGAGGTCGTCGAGGCACGGATCTCCTCGCTCGCGTACGCACCGGAGATCGCCCACGCCATGCTGCAGCGCCAGCAGGCCGCGGCCGTGATCGCGGCCCGGGCCAAGATCGTCGAGGGTGCGGTGTCGATGGTGGAGCAGGCGCTGCGGCGGCTGGAGACCGACTCGGTCGTCACGATGAGCGAGGAACGCAAGGCGCAGATGGTGGCCAACCTGCTCGTGGTGCTCTGCGGCGAGTCGCGGCCGGCGCCGGTGGTCAACACCGGGATGTGAGCCGGGCGCGCGACTGGTCGATCGACCTCGCCCGGCTGGGCGCGATGGCCGTGGTGGTGCTGATGCACTGGACGCTGGCCCGCGTGACGTACACCGCCGGCCGCGTCGAGTTCGCGACCGTGCTTGCCGGGCCCGTCGCGGTGGTGCTCACCTGGGTGCTGCAGGTGATGCCGCTGTTCTTCGTGGCCGGGGGCTTCACGAACACGGTGCAGCTCGACTCCGTGAGGCGGGGCGGCGGTGCGTACGGGGCGTTCGTCGGCCTGCGCGCCCGGCGTCTGCTGACGCCGCTGCTGCCCCTGGTGCTGGTGATGGACCTGCTGTCGGCGCTGCTGGGCGGGCTGGGGCAGGTCGTCGGTGACCAGGCCGCGAACCCGCTGTGGTTCCTCGTCGTCTACCTGGTCTGCGTCACGCTGACGCCGGTGGCCGTCGGGGCGTACGACCGGTGGGGGCTGTGGTCGGCGATCGGGCTGCTGGGGTGTGTGGTGGTCCTGGACGTGCTCCGCTACACGGGGGCGTGGGCCGACGCGGGCGCGACCAACACGTTCGTGGTGTGGCTGTTCTGCCACCAGCTGGGCATCGCGTACGCCCGAGGGGCGCTGGAGCGGGTCTCGTCTGGGGTGCTGGTGGGGGTGGCCGTGCTCGGGGCGGGTGTGGCCGTGGGGGCGGCCGTGCTCGGGCCGTACTCGATCGCCAACCTGGGCCTGCGTGACGTGCCCGACCAGAACCTGATGCCGCCCAACCTGGTGATGGCGTTGCTCGGGGTGGCACAGCTGCCCGTGCTGGGGCTGGTGGGCAGGCGGCTGCGGGGCTGGGGGCCTGGGGAGCGGTTGCGGCGCGTGATGGGGCTGCTGACGGTGTCGCTGATGCCGGTGTACCTGTGGCAGCTACCCGCGCTGTTCGTCGTGGTGGGGCTGGGGATGCTGGCGCCTGCGGCGCTGCTGCCGGCGGGGGACGTGGCGTGGTGGGCGACGACGCCGCTGCGGCTGCTGCTGGGCGCGGTGGTGCTGGGGCTGCTCGTGGTGGCGGCGCTGCGCTGGGAGGGGTTCGTGGACCGGTTCCCGGCGCGTACGGGCCTGGTGCCCGTGGTGGTGGCCGCGACGCTGGGTCTGGTTGGCACGTACGTGCTGTGGCAGCAGGGCCTCGGTGTGGCGACCGAGACGCCTCTCCTCTCGGTGGCGGCACAGCTGGCGGTGCTGGCGGCCGCGGTGCTGCTGTCGAGACGGCGCACGGAGGGCCAGCGGGCGAGTCGGCGCACGCCCCCGCCGCCCGCCTGACGGCGGGTGCCCAGGGACCGTGCTCAGCGGGCGGACGAACCCTGTGGCACCAGCCCTTGCCTCTCGCGGCCGGGGCCGGGAGTGGTCAGGGCTGGCGCACGGGGGAGCGCCCGTGACGTCGGTTCACCAGCGACGCCGCCCCGAAGGCGCAGGCGGTGACGACGGCGCCGATGCCCAGGGCGTACCGGACTCCCAGGTGGTCGGCGATGAACCCCACCACGAGCGCGCCGAGGGGGAGGCTGCCCTGGTTCAGCGCCATGTACAGGGCCATCACGCGGCCGCGCATCGCCGGGTCCGTGCCCAGCTGCACGGTCGAGTTGGCCGTGGTCATCCCCGTCAGCGCGCAGAAGCCGGCGGGGGCGAGCACGGCGGCGTACAGGAGGTAGGACGGCGCGAGCGCCATCGCCACCAGGCACAGCGACATGCCGGCGCCGGCGACCAGCAGGTCGCGCAGCCGGGGGACCGTACGCCTCGCGCTGAGCAGCGAGCCGCCGAGGGAACCGACGGCCATCACCGACCCCAGCAGCCCGAACTCCGCGGCGCCCTTGCCGAACTCGGCGGTCGCCATCAGGGCGTTGTACACCGAGAAGTTCATGGCGAACAGCGACAGCGCCACGACGACCGCCATCACGAGCAGCAGGTCCGGCCGGCCGCGCAGGTAGACGATGCCCTCGCGCACGCCACCACGGCCTGTACGGGGAGGTGCCGGCGACAGCTCGGAGGGGTCGAGCAGCAGCAGGGCAGCGAGCACGGCGACGAAGCTCACCGTGTTCACGAGCAGACCGATGCCGGGGGAGAAGGCCGCGATGAGCAGCCCGCCCACCGCGGGGCCGATGAGCCGGCCCCCGTTGAACGAGGCCGAGTTGAGGCTGATGGCGTTCATCACGAGACGCGGGGGGACCACCTCGGAGACGAATGTCATCCGGGCGGGCCCGTCGAACGCCATGGTGATGCCCTGCACGGAGGCGAGGGCGTACACGTGCCAGAGCCGCACGTGCCCGCTGAGCGTGAGGCCGGCGAGCAGCGCGGAGGTGAGGAGCATGACGCTCTGGGTGACCAGCAGGATGCGGCGCTTGGAGAACCGGTCGGCGGTGGTGCCGGTGATCGCCGACAGCAGCGGGATCCAGATGAACTGCATGGTGGTGACGACGCCCAGCGCGGTCGCGGAGCTGTCGGTCAGCACGCGCAGCACCAGCCAGTCCTGTGCCGTACGCGACACCCAGGTGCCGATGTTCGAGACCAGTGCTCCGGAGAAGTACCGCCGGTAGTTCGGCACGTGCAAGGACGCGAACATCGACTGCCGGGCAGCTGGCTCCGTCACACGATCACCTCGGAGTGACCGTATCCCTGGGCGCCCGGGCAGAGGGGGAGGTTCACCCTGCGAGAGCGATCGGTGGTCGAGCAGGGCCGGTGGGCGAGGGTCGGCCACGCCGTCCCCCTCCCAGACCGCAACCGCACGGGCCTCTGGGCTCCGACCAACCGAGATCGCGCCTGTTCTGAACCCAACCCCTGTGCAGCTGCTTCACCGCCGGCCAGCACAAGGGCGCCCGGGCTGGTGCCCGGGCGCCCTGTCGCGCCTGCTAGGTCCGCGGCTCGCGGGAGTCGTCGTCGCGGTGGAACAGGTCGGCGACCTGGGCCTTGGCCTTCTCGAACCAGCCGCCCTGGCGGGGAGCCGGACGCTCCTGGGTGCCGTGCTCCGCCTTGGCGTGGGCGGCGTTCAGCTCGTCCGTCGGGTCGGTCACGTCGCGGTCGGCCACAAGACGATCGGAGGCGTCACGGTCGGCGGCGGTGTCGCGACCGTGCGTCTCCCACTCGGTCTCCCGCGTGTACGAGTCGCCGCCGGCGTCCTGACCAGCGCCGTCGGCCGCACCGGCGTCGTCACCGGGACGGTCACCCACGTAGCCGGGACGGCCACGGTCGCTGTCCCACGCCGCGTCGAGACGGTCCTCGAGGCGGTCGAAGAAGCCCTCATCGGTCTGACGGTCGGCGATGTCTTCGGCGTAGTCCGTGCCCAGGTCAGCCGGGCGGGTCTCACCGGCACCCGCCTGCCCCGGCCCCGCGGCCGGGTCGTCGAGACCCTCGGTCCCAGTCCGGGTGCTGGTCGTCACCTCGCCCGGGACGGCCGTGCTGGCATCGACCCCGGCGCCCGACTGGCCGCGCTGCTGGTCAGCACGGCCCTCGGCGGGGTACGCCGCGGCGATCTGCTCCATCTCCTTTCGCTCCTGCGTGCTGATCCGGTCTGCTGCCTGATCGGTCGCCCCGGGGGCGTCGTCGTGGTCGTTGGCGGGGTAGGCGTCGGCGATCTGTCGCATCTCCTCGCGCTCGTCCGCGCTGACGCGCTCGCCTCCCTGCGCGTCCTGGGGCAGCGCCCGGTCGCCGCCCTGCGACGCGTCCGTGCTGCCGATACCCGCGGCGGCGAGCCCAGCGGCCGCGGCAC
>CAKZHP010000023.1 GCA_936924635.1 uncultured Propionibacteriaceae bacterium | reverse complement strand
GCCCGCGCCTCGGGGGCCCCGGCGATCGTCGCGGCCGCCCGGAGCGAAGCCCCCGCGAGACGCCCACGACCGACCAGATGGAGTGGTCCGGCAGCGACGACGTGGCCGTCGCCGACGTGCCTGAGGGCTCCAGCTTCGCGGCCATGGGCCTGCCCGACGACCTCGTCGGCGCGCTCGCCGCTCAGGGCATCGTCGAGCCGTTCCCGATCCAGGCGGCGACCATCCCCGACGCCCTCGCAGGACGTGACGTGCTCGGCCGCGGCCAGACCGGCTCCGGCAAGACCCTCGGCTTCGGCCTCCCCATGCTGGCCCGGCTGGAGCAGACCAAGGGCTTCGGCGTGCGCGGCCTGGTGCTGGTGCCCACTCGCGAGCTCGCGCTGCAGGTGGCCGATGTGCTCTCCCCGCTCGCGCACTCCCTGCACATGAGCGTCGCGCTGGTCGCGGGCGGGATGCCGTACGGTCCTCAGATCCGCGCCTTCGAGCGCGGCACCGACATCGTGGTGGCGACCCCGGGCCGGCTCATCGACCTCATGGAGCAGGGCACCGCCGACCTCTCGTCGGTGCAGGTGACCGTGCTCGACGAGGCCGACCACATGGCCGACCTCGGCTTCTGGCCGGCCGTCACCACCATCGTCGACGCCACCCCCGGCGACGGGCAGCGGCTGCTGTTCTCCGCGACCCTCGACGAGGCCATCGACGGGCTCGTGAAGCGCTACCTGCACGACCCGGTGACCCACGAGGTCGACCCGGAGACGGCGTCGGTCACCACCATGCGCCACGTGTTCTGGGTGACCGCCCCGCACGACAAGAACGAGCTTGTGAACCGGGTCGCTGCGCGCGAGTCGGAGGGACGCACGCTGGTCTTCGTCCGCACGCAGCAGGGCGCCGACCGCGTCGCCGAGCGCTTCCGTGACGCGGGGATCATGGCCGGTGCCCTGCACGGGGGGCTCCGTCAGGGGGCGCGCGCCCGCATCCTGGGCGCCTTCCGCGACGGCACCGTCCCGGTGCTCGTGGCCACCGACGTGGCGGCTCGCGGCATCCACGTCGACGACGTGTCGCTGGTACTCCAGGCCGACCCGCCCATGAACAGCAAGGACTACCTGCACCGCGCTGGCCGCACGGCGCGTGCCGGCACCGAGGGTGTCGTCGTCAACGTGCTGCTGCGCCACCAGCGCCGCCAGGTCAGCATGAACGCCAAGATGGCCGGCATCGACGCGCCGTTCGTCGAGGTGCGGCCTGACTCCGACGAGGTCCGCGAGCTCGCCGGCACCTGGGAGGAGCGGGACCCGATCACGCAGGATCAGTACGACGCGATCGTCGCCCCCAAGCCCGCCGCGCGGCGTCCGCAGCGTGGGCAGGGCCGTCCGTACAAGGCTGGCCGCCGCAACTGGTCGTAGCATGACCGCCGCGGCAGCGCCCTGGTCGGTGCTGCCGACCGATCGAGAGGGGAGCCCGTGGCGCAGGTGAGCGTGCCGACGGCGGCGCACATGCACGCCCTGGGGCGCCGGTTGGCCGCGCTGCTTCAGCGGGGTGACCTGGTGCTCGCGCTCGGCGAGCTGGGTGCTGGCAAGACCGCCCTCACGCAGGGCATCGGTGCCGGGCTCGACGTCGAGGGTGCCGTCATCTCACCGACGTTCGTGCTGTCGCGGGTGCACCGGTCGCGTACGGGCAACGCGGGCCTGGTGCACGTCGACGCCTACCGGCTCGCCGACCTGGCCGAGGTGGACGACCTCGACCTCGACGAGTCGATGGCCGACTCGGTGACGGTCGTGGAGTGGGGCCAGGGCAAGGCCGAGCAGCTCTCCGACAGCCGCCTCGAGGTGCGCATCGACCGCTCCCTCGACCCCGAGGACGAGACCCGTACGGTCACGCTCACCGGCTTCGGCCCGCGCTGGGCAGGCGTCGACCTGCAGATCGACACCACCCCGGAGGAGCGCGATGAGTGAGGTGGGCACCGGCCTGTGGCTGGGCATCGACACGGCCACCGGCGTCTGCGCCGGGGTGGCGCGGCAGGGCGAGGTGCTGGCCACCGGGTCCGTACCCCGCCACAACGCTCACGCCGAGTCGCTGATGCCGCTGGTGAGCGAGGTCGTCGAGCAGGCCGGCATCACCCTCGGTGACCTCGCCGGGGTGGTCGTCGGCCTCGGCCCCGGCCCGTTCACCGGTCTGCGCGTCGGCATCGTCACGGCGCAGACGCTCGCGTTCGTGCTCGACGTGCCGCTCAAGGGCGTCTGCAGCCTCGACGTGGTCGCCCTGCAGCACGCCGCCACCGGCCCCAGCGGCCCGTACCTGGTCGCCACCGACGCCCGCCGCAAGGAGCTCTACTGGGCCGCGTACGACGCCCGCGGCGCCCGCACCGGCGGCCCGGAGGTCACCCGGCCGACCGAGCTGCCGCACCTGCCGGTCGTCGGTCCCGGCGCGGAGCTCTACCCCGACGCGGTGCAGGGGGGAGTCCCGTACGCCCTCGACGCCGGCGTGCTCGCCGCGCACGCGGAGCGCCTGCCCGACGCCGGCACCGAGCCGCTCTACCTGCGCCGCCCCGACGCCGAGGTGCCCACGACCGTGAAGTCCGCGCTGCCGAGGAGGCACCCGTGATCGTCTCGCCCGCCCGCGCCGAGGACCTCGACGACATCGTCGCGCTGGAGGGCTCCGGCTTCACCACCGGCTGGTCGCGCGAGGCGTGGGCGTCGGAGCTCACGGCGGCCGACCGGTACGTGCTGGTGGACCGCGACGCCGACGGGCGTGTGATCGCGGTGGCGACCTTCCAGACCACCGGCGACTTCGCCGACCTGCTCCGCGTCGTGGTGGAGCCGGCCTCTCGCGGCCAGGGCATCGCGCGCCAGCTGCTGCGCGCGGGCATCCTGTGGGCCCAGGCCACCGGGGCCAGCCGCATGCTGCTGGAGGTCGAGGACGGCAACGACGCGGCCCAGCGCCTGTACGAGGGGGCGGGCTTCCTGCCCATCGACCGCCGCGCCGACTACTACGGCAGCGGCCGCGACGCCGTGGTGATGGAGCTCTCCTTCGTCGAGCCGGCAGAGCTGGAGGTGGTGACCGCATGAGCGCGCCGCTGGTGCTCGGCATCGAGTCGAGCTGTGACGAGACCGGCGTCGGCATCGTGCGTGGCGACCAGCTGCTCGCCAACCAGGTCGCCTCCTCGGTGGACCTGCACGCCCGCTTCGGCGGTGTGGTGCCCGAGGTCGCGTCCCGCGCCCACCTGGAGGCCATGCGGCCTGCCCTGGAGCGCGCCTGCGCCGACGCCGACGTCGACCTCTCCGAGGTGGACGCGATCGCCGTCACCGCTGGGCCCGGCCTGGTGTCGGCGCTGGTGGTGGGCGTCGCCACCGCCAAGGCGCTGGCCGTGGCGCTGAACAAGCCGCTCTACGGCGTCAACCACCTCGTCGGCCACGTCGCCGTCGACCTCCTCGACCACGGCCCGCTGCCGATGCCGGCGGTCGCGCTGCTGGTGTCCGGGGGCCATACCTCGCTGCTGCGGGTCGACGACATCGCCACCTCGGTCCGCGAGCTCGGGTCGACGATCGACGACGCGGCAGGGGAGGCGTACGACAAGGTGGCCCGCCTGCTCGGCCTGCCGTACCCCGGCGGCCCGGTGATCGACAAGGCCGCCGCCGACGGCGACCCCAGGGCGATCGCCTTCCCGCGCGGGTTGACCTCGCGCAAGGACCTGGAGCGGCACCGCTTCGACTTCTCGTTCTCGGGCCTCAAGACCGCGGTGGCCCGCTGGGTGGAGACCAGGCGCCGCGATGGTGAGGACGTGCCGGTCGCCGACGTCGCCGCCTCCTTCCAGGAGGCCGTCTGCGACGTGCTCACCGCCAAGGCCGTCGACGCCTGCCAGCACGAGGGCATCGACCGTCTGGTCATCGGCGGCGGGGTGGCGGCCAACTCCCGGCTGCGCGCGCTGCTCGAGGAGCGTACGGCTGCCGCCGGCATCACCCTGCGCCGACCCCGGCCGGGCCTGTGCACCGACAACGGCGCCATGATCGCCGTCGTGGGTGCGGCCGCTGTGCAGGCGGGCGTACGGCCCTCGCCGCTCACCCTGGGCGTCGACTCCGGGCTCCCCGTGTCGACCGTCGTCGTCTGATGTACGCGCCGGTGCTCGGCGTGCTCGGCTACGTGCTGTCGCCCGACGGCCGCGACGTGCTGCTGATCCACCGGCTGGGCCGGCCCGACGACGTGCACCTCGGCAAGTACAACGGGCTGGGCGGCAAGGTCGAGCCGGACGAGGACGTGGTGGCCGCCCTGCGCCGCGAGCTGCGCGAGGAGGCGGGGATCGAGGCCACCTCGGTCCGACTGCGCGGCACCGTCTCCTGGCCGGGCTTCGGCACCGGCGGCGAGGACTGGTTCGGCTTCGTCTTCGTCGTCGACGCGTACGAGGGCACGCCGCCCGACCGCAACCCCGAGGGCGAGCTGGAGTGGGTGCCGCTGACCCGGCTGCTGACCTTCGACCTGCCGCTGTGGGAGGGCGACCGCCACTTCCTGCCCCTGGTGTTCGACCCCGGGGTGGCGCAGTTCCACGGGCTGATCCCGTACGTCGACGGCCGCCCGGCCGGCTGGTCGGTGACCGTGCTCGGCGCCGATGGTGCGGTCGGGCGGTCTCTGGGGTAGCCCACCTGGGCGTGCTGCGGGCGTCTGCGCTGCACCGCGCGGGCGACGGCTAGCCGGCGGCTGGGTCGGCCAGGACCGTGTCGATCATGCGGCGGCCCTGGGCCTCGAAGGGCTCGTCACCGACCGCGTACGCCCAGACGGCCGTACCGATCGCCCCTCCATGACCTGCGCCCGGTGCCACGCCGCGGGGTCGACGAGGCGTGGGTCGCGGCCGTCCCCCTCGACGAAGGCGCGCTCCAGGTCGGGCCGCCCGGAGAAGTCGACCGCCGCGACCCGCACCAGGTCGGTCATCGCCGGCCGGAGCTCGGCGCGGCCGAAGTCGATGGCCCTCACCACGCCGTCGTCGACCAGCCAGTTGCGGGGCTGCCAGTCACCGTGGGTCGGCACGACGGCCGTGGGGCCGACGGGCCAGGCCAACACCATCTCGCGCAGCCGGCCGAGCGCGGCCGTCCCGACGAATGCCGGGGGCCAGACATGAAGGACCCGCCGCACCCGGGGGGATGGATGCGGCGGGCCGTCTGCGGGGACCGGCGAGGGCGGGCCTCAGGCCAGGTCGGTGCGGCGCTCGGTCTCGGTGACGCGGTCGGCCGACAGGTCGGCGGGCGCGGCCGCTGACGTGCGCTTGTACGTGTCGATGGCCTCGGCGCGCACCGAGCCGCCCGTACGGCGCGGCAGGCCGATGCCCAGGCCGAGCAGAAGGCCACCCAGCAAGGAGACGCCGACCGTGAGGAGCACGCGAGGGAACGGGTCCGCGTAGGTCGCCTGACCGGGGTTGGCGATCGCGACTCCGTAGATGCGGTTCACGTCGGCGTAGGTCAGGAAGAGGAGCACGACCCCTGCGACGACTGCGACCAGGCCCAGCACGAGGAACACGTTCTTGAGCACCTTCATGCCGCTGAGCATAGGGCTGGCGCTGGCCGGGCGCGAGTCCCGCCAGCGGCGCCCCCACTAGCCTGATCGGGTGGATCTCGCGGTAGCGCAGTGGTTGGTGTCGCCAGAGGCGGCGCCGCACCTGGAGCGGGCGTCGGCGGAGCCGGAGCCAGCGTCGCTGGCGGCGGCCACCCGGC
>CAKZHP010000022.1 GCA_936924635.1 uncultured Propionibacteriaceae bacterium | reverse complement strand
GCGTCCTGGATGAAGAAGACCGGGATGTTGTTGCCGACGAGGTCCCAGTTGCCCTCGGCGGTGTACATCTTCACGGCGAAGCCGCGTACGTCCCGGGCCAGATCGAAGCTGCCGAGGTTGCCCGCCACGGTGGAGAACCGGACGAACGCCTCCGTCCGCGTCCCGACCTCCTGGAACAGGTTGGCCTTGGTGAGCTCGGGGATCGCCTCGAGCGTCTCCAGGTAGCCGTGCGCGCCATAGCCGCGGGCGTGCACGACGCGCTCCGGGATGCGCTCGTGGTCGAAGTGGAAGATCTTCTCGCGGAACGCGAAGTCCTCCATCAGCGTGGGGCCGCGATCTCCGGCTCGGAGCGAGTTCTGGTCGTCGCTGATCGGAACACCGTGCCGCGTGGTCATGCGGAGGTCGCCGCTGACCTGCTGGTGCAGCTCGTCGCCCTGGCCGCGGGTCCCGGCGAACGCCTCGGCGTCGTCGGTCGTGACGGGGGCCGCTTCCTTCTTGTCTGGGTGGGTCATGCCCCCACTGTAGGTCGGCTGGCGAGGGCCGTCAGGCCGCCGCTCTGACCGGCCCGCCGTCCCCCCTCGCCGCTCTGTCGCGGCCACACCCCGAGGTGGCACCTACATGCCGAGGTCGGGCATCTGCGGCATGAAAGCCTGCTGCAGACCGGCGGCCTTGCCGTTGGCGTCACGCACGGCGGCCACCACCAGGTCGGCCAGCGTCTCGGTGTCCTCCGGGTCGCAGGCCTCCGGCTTGATGACGAGCCCGACGAGCTCACCGGTCCCCTTCACGGTGGCCGTGACCAAACCACCGCCAGCCGTGCCGGTGACCTCAGCGCCGTCCAGTTTCTCCTGCGCCTGGGCGAGCTGGGTCTGCATGGCCTGGGCCTGAGCCATCAGGTCGTTGATGTTGAAGTTCTCCATGGGTGCTCCTGTCAGGTGTTGTCGTCGATCACTTCCGCGCGCAGCACGGTGCGCAGCAGTCCTTCCGCATCCTGCACGCCGACCTCCGGGTCGTCGAGGTCGATCTGGCCAGGGTCGTCGGCCGCGTCGGCGGCGGGTGCGGCCGCAGCCGACCGTGCCGCCTCGTGCCGCGCCTGGGCGAGCAGCTCGGCCCGAGACGTACGGGGCCGATCCACCGGCTCGGACGCGTCCCCTGCCTCGTCGACCCAGTGGTCGATGGCATCGGCGACCGCCTCGGAGGCGTCCTCACGGTCGGACGGTGTCACGGGCGAGGCCGGTGGCGGGGCTTCTGGCGAGTCCACCTCGTCGGCCTCCTGGAACTCTGGCGGCGCGAGCTCCCCCTCCTCGGTGCTGGCTGCCCCAGCCCGACCCGGCTCGCCGTCACCAGTGCTGCCGGACGGCCCGTTCTCGGCCGCATCTGACGCAGGTGTGGCATCACCCGCGGACTGGATGTCAGCGGCCCGGCCCGTCCCCAGGTCGCCCCCTCGGCCCGGGCCATCGCCGCGGCCTGCAGACGCGCCCCGGTCGCGCGCGGGGGCAGCCGCCCCCCGGTTCTGGGGCGCGTCACCCTCTGCCACGGCCGAGATCCGCAGGTCGGCGCCCATCACCTCGACGAGGGCGTCACGGAGGATGTCCTCGTGGCCGCCCTTGGCGAACTGCTCCCGGCTCCCCTCGGTCGCGAACGACAGCGTCAGCACGCCGTCGCGGACCTCCGAGACCTGGGCGTGCTCCTTGAGCCGCATCCACGTCACCCGGCGGCGCTTCATCACCGCCGCCAGCACCTCGGGCCACAACCGGCGAACGTCAGCCGCACCCAGCCCGCCCTGCCCACCGGACTGGCCCTGCGTCACATCAGCGCTGATGCCCGTCTGACCGGCCGAGCCGGAGGCGGCACCCGGGCCCGTCACCGCAGCGGACCATCGGTCATCACCTGCCGTCAGGGGAGCCCCGGCGTCAGCTCTCGTGCCGGCCGGCGAGACAGGCCGCTCCTGCGCCCCTCCTGCTGACCCGTCCTGGGCGACCGCGCGCTCGCCGTCTCCGCTGCGCTCCGCCCAGCCGTTGCGGTCGCCCGCCTCGGCGGACCTCCCCGCCGGCCGGCCTGCACTAGAGACACCCGGCCCGGAGACGGCCGCCGGACGCTCGCGCAACGTCGCCTGGTCACGGTCGGACGGCGGCTCCCACTCTTCCTCAGGCGGCGGCTCGTCGTTCGGCGCCCGCAGGGTGCTCGCGCCAGGCCCGCGCCCCTCCGGAGCCCGCCCTGCCTGGCCGCGCTCTTCCTGGCCGCGGGTGCTCGCCCGCGGCAGCTCATTGCCGTCGGCCGGCCGTGAGGGGGTGTTCTCCCGGGCAGCGGTGCGGCTCGGGGCGGCCTCCGAGCGCGCCTGCTCGACGAACCCGTCTCGGGCCGTCGTCGCCTCCCGAGGGGCGGCCCCGCCGTCGGTCCTCGACCTGTCGGCACCCCCCTCGGGCAGGCCCCAGGAGTCACGGCCGGGCTGCGCCGTCACCGGGGCCGTGCCCGGCTCACCGGGCATGCCGAGACGACGCTCCAGCCGGTCCAGGCGGGCATGGACGCCGCGCTCCGCCACGTCGGCGCCCGGCAGCAGCACCCGGGCACACATGAGCTCCAGGTGCAGGCGGGGTGCCGTCGTGCCGCGCATCTCCACCAGCCCCTGCGCCACCACCTCGGCGGCCCGGGTCAGCTCGCCGGCCCCCAGGCCCTGCGCCTGGACCGCCAGCCGCTCGGCCTGGTCGCCCGCGGCGTCGATCAGCCCGGAGGCCACCGCATCGGGCACCGCCGCCACGATCACGAGGTCACGAAGGCGGCGCAGCAGGTCCTCGGCGAACCGCCGCGGGTCCTGCCCCACCTCGACGACCTTGTCGATCGTCGCGAAGACCCCCGCGCCGTCACCCGCGGCGAAGGCGTCCACCATCTCGTCGAGCAGGGAGTCAGGGGTGAACCCGAGCAGCCCGACCGCCTGGTCGTAGGTCACGCCACCGGTCCCGGCACCGCCCAGCAGCTGGTCGAGCACCGACAACGAGTCGCGGACCGAGCCTGCCCCGGCGCGAACCACCAGCGGCAGCACCGCTGGCTCCACGTCGACGTGCTCGGCCTCGCACAGCTCCCGCAGGTACTCCCCCAGGACCTTCGGCGGCACCAGGCGGAACGGGTAGTGGTGGGTCCGCGACCGGATGGTGCCGATCACCTTCTCGGGCTCGGTGGTCGCGAAGATGAACTTCACGTGGGGCGGCGGCTCCTCCACCACCTTGAGCAGCGCGTTGAAGCCGGCCGCCGTGACCATGTGGGCCTCGTCGACGATGTAGATCTTGTAGCGCGAGTGCACCGGCGCGAAGAATGCCCGCTCCCGCAGGTCACGGGCGTCGTCGACACCGCCGTGGCTGGCGGCGTCGATCTCGATGACGTCGATCGAGCCACCTCCACCCCGGCCCAGGTCACGGCACGACTGGCACACCCCGCAAGGCTCCGGTGTCGGGCCCCGCTCGCAGTTCAGCGCCCGCGCCAGGATGCGGGCCGATGTGGTCTTGCCGCAGCCGCGGGGCCCGGAGAAGAGGTAGGCGTGGCTGACCTTGTTGTTCGCCAGCGCGCGCTGGAGCGGTTCGGTGACGTGCTCCTGCCCGATGACGTCGGCGAAGACGTCGGGCCGGTACCGGCGGTACAGGGCCAGCGGCGCAGCAGGCAGGGCTGGCCGAGCGACCTCGGCAGCAAGGTCCGACCCCAGGGATGGGTCCGCCGTCGGATCCGCCTCGGTCGGCGCTGCGGGGCTCGGCTCCGTCGCGACGGTCGGCTCCTCCGTATGCACCGGTGCCGGCTCGCCCGAAAGAGCGGACTCCCCCGGTTCAACCGGGAGGGCTGACTCTGCCTGCTCGTCCGGCGGCGCCAGGCCCACCGACTCGTCGGTCGCCGGCGCGGCCGCCTTCTTGCTGCGCGACCGCTTCCGCGGGGCGGGCGGTTCCGGCGCGGCGACAGGCTCGATGTCGAGCTCGGCGAAGAGGTCAGGCCCCTCCTGGGGCTCGAACTCTTCAGGCTCGAACAGCGCGTCGTCGTCCTCCACGACGCACACACTATGCGGTCGCACTGACAGTTTCTCCGGCCGGTCATGGGCGAGGGTGGCAGCGGGCGGCCGAGGCGTACGCGTTCGCTCCGGCCAGGCTTCGACCGAGCGCAGGAGGCCCGGATGCGGCGACGGGGATCGCCCCCAGCCATCGCCATCCGCGATGCCTGGGACGACCCCCGTCCCCGCGTGGCCGGCCGAGACCGGCGCGGGCCCGGCCGAGACCGGGCCACCCCCTGTTCAGTGGACCGCCGTGCGACGACCGCTCCGCCGGCGCTGACGCTGAACCTCTTCAGCGCAGGCCAAGCGACCCGTACGGGACCTTCGGCTGTCCCGGGCGCGACGACGTGCCGTGGGGACAGGCACCCATTTCATTCCCCCGTAGGCCCCGGCTGGCCGGCGCCATGGCATGAACGTAGGTGGCAAGAGCGGCCAAGATGCCTACCATGAGAGGAGTCTCACGAGCCCGGATACCCTCGACGAAGGCGCCTCCGCACCGGGGCGGCCGGGCGGCCGAGCGGCGTACGGTCGCCAGCTCCAGGACGCAAAGGGCCCCCCGCGCACCCGGAAGAGCTCTCCTACCCTTGCTTCGTCTCCGACCTGGGGGGGTTCGGTGAGGTACCGCCGCGCGGGGGACCTTGGACGAGGATAGCGGCACGGGCCGCTTTGGCCGAACCGGGCCAGCGACGATACGATCCCCGGCGGAGGATTCGCCTAGAGGCCTAGGGCGCTCGCTTGGAAAGCGGGTTGGGAGCAATCCCTCACGAGTTCGAATCTCGTATCCTCCGCCAGACCGGCTCCGCACCACCGGGTGCGGGCTGCTTCGCGGCTCGACGAGCGATGTCTGAGTGTTCGCGCCAGCGTCGCTGCGGCGTCGTCAGGTGGATGGGAGAACCCGCACCGGGCCCGCGAATGGGGGGCGGGACGCGGGCCCGGTGCGGGGGTACAGGGGGGCTGCGCCTCGAATCTGCCTGGAGCATAGCGACATCAGGCGCGCAGCGAGGGGCCGCCCGGGCACGGGGCTTCCTGCCCGTACATCCCCCGCTCGCCCCCGCGTCCCGGCGAGTGGGACGACTCGCGGTCCACCCCGCGGCCCCCGGCCGGTGCCACCGCCGCCCACCGTCGACCCGCCGTGACAGGCTGATCCCCATGCCCCGCGCGATCCTCGCCGCCGACCCGGCCGCCGTCTCCGACGTCCTCCTCCCCGACGACCTGGCGCTGCTCCGCGAGGCGTACGCAGTCGATCCCACGCGCTTCGTGACCGACTGGGCCACGGTGCCCGACGCGGAGCTGGCCGAGGTGGAGGTCGTGGTCTCGGGCTGGGGCTGCCCGCTGATCGACGCCGAGGTGCTGGCCCGGATGCCGCGGCTCCGGGCCGTCTGCCACGCGGCGGGGACGGTGCGCTTCACGGTCACCCGTGAGGTCCTGGAGCGGGGTGTGGTGGTGACCAGCGCCGCGGCGGCGAATGCGCTCCCCGTCGCGGAGTACACGCTGGCGACGATCCTGCTGGCGGCGAAACGTACGCCGCAGGCCGCTGCCCGCTATCGGCAGCTGCGCACCTGGGACCCCACGGCGCCCGGGATCGGCGAGACGGCGACCACCGGCATGTACACGACGGTGATCGGCATCATCTCCGCCTCCCTGATCGGCCGGCGGGTGCTCGAGCTGCTGCGACCGTTCGACCTGGTGCCGCTCCTGTACGACCCCTTCGTCACCCCCGACCAGGCCGCCGCCATGGGTGCCGAGCTGGTGGGGCTAGACGAGCTGATGCACCGCTCCACGGTCGTCAGCCTGCACACCCCCGACCTGCCGACGACCCGCGGCATGATCACCCGCGAGCTGCTGGAGTCGATGCACCCCGGCTCCACCTTCATCAACACCGCACGCCCCCTGATCGTCGACCAGGACGCCCTGCGCGAGGTGCTGGGCCGTGGCGAGATCTACGCCGTGCTCGACGTGACCTGGCCCGAGCCGCTCCCGCCCGACGACGTGCTGTGGGACATGCCCAACGTCGTCCTCACCCCGCACTGGGCCGGGTCCGCGGGCAACGAGCAGCAGCGTCTGGGGCGTACGGCGATCGACGAGGCCCTGCGCATCGGCCGAGGCGAGCCACCCCGTCATCTGGTCGACCTCGACCGCTGGGACGTCACGGCCTGACCTCACCCGAGCGTGCCCGGGGGGGTTGACTACCGCACGCGGCGGGCGTGCACTGGCCGTGGCGGCACCCGGCCGCCGATGTGAGCGAAGGAGCTTGACATGGACGCCACCCTCGAGACCACCGGCCAGCAGCGCGGCTGCGGCTGCGGCGCCAGCTGCACGTGCGGCCCCGACTGCAGCTGCTGCGCCGACGGCAACTGCGCCTCGCACGCTCCGCAGGACTGCGCCTCGGAGTAACCTCCGGCTCAGTCGATCACAGGAGATCTGATGACCCGCGTCGCCGTACCCACCGAGGTCAAGGACAACGAGTTCCGCGTCGCCATCACACCGGTGGGCGTCCACGAGCTCGTCCGTCGAGGGCACGAGGTGGTCGTGCAACGCGGCGCGGGTCTCGGCTCCTCCATCACCGACGAGGAGTATGCGGCCCAGGGCGCCACCATCGTCGACTGCGCCGACGAGACCTGGGCCCGCGGCGAGATCGTGCTCAAGGTCAAGGAGCCGGTCGCCAGCGAGTACCACCGCCTCCGTGACGACCTCACCCTCTTCACGTACCTCCACCTCGCCGCCGACCGGCCCGGCACCGAGGCCCTGCTCGGCGCCGGGACCACCGCGATCGCGTACGAGACCGTGCGGCTGCCCACCGGCACGCTGCCCCTGCTCTACCCGATGTCGGAGGTCGCCGGCTGCCTGGCGCCGCAGGTCGGTGCCCACGCCATGCTCAAGGCCAACGGTGGCCGCGGCGTGCTGATGGGCTGTGTCGGCGGTGTCGCGAACGCCAAGGTCGTCGTGCTCGGCGGTGGTGTGGCTGGTCAGAACGCCGCCAACGTCGCCGTCGGGATGGGCGCGGACGTGACGATCCTCGACACCGACCTCGACAAGCTGCGGCTGAGCTTCTGGCGCTACGGCAACCGGGTGCGGCAGATCGTGTCGTCAGACCTCGCGATCAGGGAGCAGGTTCGTGACGCCGACATGGTGATCGGCACCGTGCTGATCCCTGGCGCGCGAGCCCCCAAGCTCGTCACCAACGAGATGGTGGCGGGGATGAAGCCCGGTTCGGTGCTCGTCGACGTGGCGATCGACCAGGGCGGCTGCTTCGAGGACTCCCACCCCACCACGCACACCGACCCCACGTTCACCGTCCACGGGTCGGTGTTCTACTGCGTCGCCAACATGCCAGGCGCCGTGCCGAACACCTCGACCTGGGCGCTCACCAACGCCACGCTGCCGTACGTGGTCCGCCTCGCCGACCAGGGTTGGCGTGATGCGCTGCGGGCCGACCCCGCGCTGGCCGAGGGGCTGAGCACGCACGGCGGCCACGTGACGTACGAGGCCGTGGCCACTGCCCTTGAGCTGGAGCATCGCCCGGTGGCCGACGTGCTGGCCTGAGCGAGCGGGCGTACGCCTCACCTGCATCATCTGGCTCCTGACGACATCACGCGCCTCATCTGGTGCACGCTGCTCCCACAGCCAGAAGATGCGGTGACCGGGCTGTCAGTCGGGTCGTCTAGGGTCCTCCCCGTCGAGAGGACACCATGGCCGACTTCGAGAACCCGCGCGCTGAGGCCCCCGTCGAGCGCGGTGACATGCGCGCCTTCTACAGCGTGCTGGTCAATACCTTGATCGCAAACATCACCACGAGCTTTCTCTGGTTCGCGCTCACCTTCTGGCTGTTCCTGGAGACGCGGTCGGTGCTCGCCACCTCGGTCATCGGCGGTGCGTACATGCTGTTCCTCGCCGTGACCGGCGTGCCCTTCGGCACGCTGGTCGACCGGCACCGCAAGAAGAACGTGATGATGGCCGCGACGCTGGTGACGGTGGTGGCGTACGGGGGCGCGCTGCTGTGGTTCCTCGTCCGGCCCTACGGCGAGCTGACCCGCATCGGCAGCCTCGCCTTCGTCGTGCTGGTGCTGCTCATCCTGGTCGGTGCCATCGTGGAGTCGATGCGGGGGCTGGCCCTCAGCACCTGCGTCACGCTGCTGGTGCCCGACGAGCGTCGCGACAAGGCCAACGGCCTGGTGGGCATGGTGATGGGCCTCTCCTTCGCCGTCACCTCCGTGTTCAGCGGTCTCGCGGTGGGGCAGCTGGGCATGCGATGGACGATCGTGATCGCCTTCGCGCTGACGGGTCTCTCCCTGCTGCACCTGCTGACCGTGCGGATCCCCGAGCCGCAGGTCGTCCACGCCGAGGGTGCCCCCGTGAGGGTCGACCTGGGCGGCTCGTGGCGGGCCGTACGGGCGATCCCGGGGCTGCTGGGGCTGATCCTGTTCAGCTCCTTCAACAACCTGCTCGGTGGGGCGTTCATCTCGCTGATGGACCCGTACGGCCTCTCGCTGGTCTCCGTCGAGGTCTGGGGCGTGCTGTGGGGCGTGCTCAGCTTCGGGTTCATCATCGGCAGCGGCTGGGTGGCGGCGAAGGGGCTGGGCCGGTCGCCGCTGCGGTCGTTGCTGCTGGCCAACGTGGTGATGTGGTCGATCTGCATCGTCTTCACGATCCGGGAGACGATCTGGCTCACCGCGGTCGGCATCCTCGCCTACATGGCGCTGATCCCCCTCGCCGAGGCCGCCGAGCAGACCGTGCTGCAGCGGGTGGTGCCGTTCGAGCGTCAGGGCCGGGTCTTCGGGTTCGCGCAGATGGTGGAGACCGCCGCCTCGCCGCTGAGCGCGTTCCTGGTCGGGCCGCTGGCGCAGCTCTGGCTGATCCCCTACATGGACTCCCCCGCCGGGAAGTCACGGCTCGGGTGGCTGCTCGGCGAGGGACAGGCGCGCGGGATCGCGCTGGTGTTCGTGCTCGCGGGTCTCGTCGGCCTGGCCATCACCGTCGCTGCGCTGCTGTCACGCACCTACCGCACCCTCACCGCCACGTACGAGGCCAGCGCCCCGGTCGACGACGCCGCCCCAGCCGCCTAGGGCTCAGGCCGAGGGTGACTCCATCCCCAGGTACTGCACCGTCGTGTACTCGGCCAGCCCCTCCGCGCCGCCCTCGCGGCCCAGCCCGGACTGCTTCACGCCGCCGAACGGCGCGGCCGCGTTGGAGATCACGCCGGCGTTGATGCCGACCAGGCCGAACTCCAGCCGGTCGCCGATGCGGTGGGCGCGCTTGAGGTCGCTGGTGAAGACGTACGACGCCAGCCCGTACTCGGTGTCGTTCGCCATCTCGACCGCCTCGTCCTCGGTGGAGAACGGGAACAGCGGGGCGACCGGGCCGAAGATCTCCTCGGTGAACACCCGCGCCGTGCGGGGCACCCCGGTGAGCAGCGTCGGCTCGTAGAAGTACCCCGGCCGGTCGGGCGCCGAGCCACCCGTGACCACGCGGGCGCCTGCCGCCACGGCGTCGTCCACGAGCTCGCGTACGGTGTCGCGCTGACCGCCGTCGACCAGCGGGCCGCAGGTGACGCCCTCCTCGGTGCCCGGCCCCAGCGTGAGCCCCGCCATCTTCTCGGCCAGCTTCTCGGCGAACGCGTCGATCACCGACTCGTGCACGATGAACCGCTGGGCCGAGGTGCAGGCCTCCCCCATGTTGCGCATCTTCGCCGCCAGCGCACCGGCGGCGGCCTTGTCGAGATCGGCGTCCTCGAAGACCAGGAAGGGGGCGTTGCCGCCGAGCTCCATCGAGGTGCGCAGCACCGAGCCGGCGCAGGTCTGCAGGAGCTTCTTGCCGACCCCCGTGGAGCCGGTGAAGGAGAGCTTGCGCAGCCGCGGGTCGGCCAGGATCGGATCGCTGACCGCGCTTGCCGACGCCGAGGGCAGCACGTTCACCACGCCGGCGGGGACGCCGGCCTCGACCAGGTACGACGTCAGCAGCAGCGTGGTCAGCGGCGTCAGGCGGGCCTGCTTCACGATCGCCGTACACCCCGCCGCCAGCGCCGGCCCCAGCTTGCGCGTGGCCATGGCCAGCGGGAAGTTCCACGGCGTCACCAGCAGGCACGGACCGACGGGCTTGTGCCGCACCATCATGCGCAGCGTGCCCTCCGGGGCGTCGTAGTAGCGCCCGTAGTGCCGCACCGCCTCCTCGGAGAACCAGCGCAGGAACTCGGCGCCGTACGTCACCTCGCCCCTCGCCTCCGCGACCGGCTTGCCCATCTCCAGGCTCATCAGCAGCGCCAGGTCGTCGACGTGCTCGACCACCAGGTCGTACGCGCGGCGCAGGATGTCCGACCGTACGCGGGGTGCGGTCGCCGCCCACTCGCGCTGCGCGCCCGCCGCGGCGTCCATGGCGGCCCCGGCGTCGTCGCTGGTCGCCGAGGCCACCTTCGCGATCACCTCACCAGTGGCGGGGTTCTCGACGTCGAAGGTGGCGCCGTCGCTGCTGTCACGCCACTCCCCGCCGATGAAGAGCTGGGTGGGCACCGACGCGAGCACTGCTGCGATCTGGTTGGAGGACACGGACATGGCACGCCTTTCCATGTTGGATGGCGCCATTGTGCCAGTCAGGCGACGATCAAGGGCACCTTCGCCTCGTATGCGACCTTGCCGTCGGCCGCGCTGGTCTCGTACACCCGCAGCGTGTACGCCCCCGCCTGCAGCCCGGGCACCTGGAAGGCGAACGTGCCGCGGGCCGGGCACCCGCTCGTGGCCTGGCCGGTGCCCGACTGCACGACACCCTCGCCCTTGAGCACCTGCCAGCCGTACGCGCCCTCGAACGTGCACGCCTCCCCGGTGACGGCGATCGGCTTGCCGGCGCTGACCTGGGCCAGGCGCGCCGGGGTGACCACCCAGATCGGAGCGAGGTCGTTCCACTCCTGACCGGTCTCTGGGCGGCTGACAGTCACCGGCGCGGCCGAACCGGCCTGGAGGCGTACGGGCACCGTCTGCTGCGCCGCGGCCGTCGCGGTCCAGGCGATCGCCTGCCCGGCGATGCGGGCCTGCTCGGGGGTGAGCCCGTCGACGAGCGGCTGGCTGAGGGTGACCGTGATCTCGCTGGGCGAGACCGTGGTCTCGGCCGTGGTCCCGAGGCGCCAGGGGTGCTGCATGGTCTCGTACGGCAGCGGCTCCCCGTTCGCGGTGCCCGAGACCAGGGCGTTCACGGCCAGCTGCACCCGGGCTGCCCGGTCGGCCGGGGCGGAGGTGGTGACGAAGTCGCGCACCAGCAGCCATGGCTTCGCGGCCGTGCCGGTGGCTGGGTAGTAGACAGGCATGGCCCAGGGCTCGGCGCGGACGGTCCCTGACGCCGACGACGTGGCCGCCGTCGCGGACGGCGACCCTGCTGGTGGGGTCGCGCCGGTCTGCGCGGCACTGCTGGTCGCGGTGTCCTTCTGCGCGGCCTCGGTCCGCCTCGGCGCCGGTGCGCCGGCTTCGGACGATGCCGCCTGCCCGCCGCGGAGCATGGCCCCGACGGCGACCCCCGCCACCAGCACGGTGACGGCGGCGACCGCCAGCCAGCCCAGCATCGTGCTGCTCCGCCGGGGGCGCAGCGGCACCACGTCGGCCGGCCGGTCGTCGACCGGCGCGTCACCGATGGCCTCGGGGTGCGGGAGCACCGTGGTCTCCGGGTCCGCAGTGCGCGGGCTGCCTGCCCGCGAGGCGTCCGGGATCACGGCGGTCGCCTCCGGGTCGACAGGTGTCTGGGCGGCCGCCTTGATGGCCGCCAGCCGGTCGGAGGGGCGGATCCGGCCAGCCTGGTCGACCAGCGCGTTGCGCACCTGGTCCTCGAAGGACTCGTTCACACCACCTCCTCCATCCGCTCACGCAGCGTACGGATGCCTCTGAAAGCGTGCGTCTTCACCGACCCCGGAGCGATGTCGAGCGCCGCGGCGATCTGGGCCTCCGACAGGTCGGCGTAGTAGCGGAGCACGATCACCTCGCGCTGCCGCTCGGGGAGCTCCGCCAGCAGGGCCAGCAACCGGTCGCCGTCGAGGTTCGCGACGGCCGCCAGCTCCGCGGCGGGGGCCTCCAGGCGCCCGGACGCGTCGGCCCGCCCGGCCTCCGCCTCGTTCTCCCGGCGCACCACCACCTCGTGGCGCAGCACGGATCGGGCACCGTTCACGGCGCACCGGCGCAGGTAGCCGACGGCGGCGGCCTGGTCGCGCAGCGTGCCCCAGGAGCGGTACGTGGCGACGAACGCGTCCTGCGCCACGTCCTCTGCCGCGCCCTGGTCGCGCAGCATCAGCCACACCAGGCGTACGAGGGGGTGCCACTGCTCTGCGTACAACTGCGTGATCCCCTCGTCGGCCGACCGGGTGGGTGTCATCACCACTCCTCTCAGACGCCCGACGGGTCACGACGGTTGACAGGATGGCAGGCCCGGCGGGTCTACGCGGACAGACCCGCCCAGCGCCGCCGCTCGCGAGCGAGGTTGTCCCTGGCCCGGCCGGCCCACAGCGCCCGCCCGGCCTCGGTGCGGTAGAGCGGGTCGAGGGCGAGCAACGAGTCGATCACCTGCGTGCGGCCGAGGCGCCAGGCGGCATCAGGCACGTGGGCGTAGTCGGCGCGGACGTCCCGCACGTACACGTCGTAGCGGCCCGCGGGCAGGCCCAGCACGGCGAGGTCGGCGTCGCACAGGGCCGCGCCCGCGTCGTCCCCGGCGGCCGGGTCGTGGGTGCGCGTGAGGCGTACGAGCCGGGCGACCTCCCTGACCTCGTCGGGCGCGACCACGCCGTCGAGCAAGGTCTCCGCCAGCACCGCCGACCGCTCCTCGTCGTCGGGCGCCCCGGCGTACACGGCGTCGTGGAACCAGGCCGCCAGCCGCACCGGCAGGCGCCCCTCCCCGAGCACGTCGAGCGCGTCCAGCACGGCGGCCAGGTGGCGCACGTCGTGGTAGTGCCGGTGCGCCTCCGACCACCGGCGGAGCAGACCGGTCCCGAGCGCCTCGTGGCCGATCCCCAGCTCGGCCCAGTGACGCTCCAGCACGCCGGCCAGGGCCGGTCGCCTGGGCGTGCGCTCCGGTGACCTCACCCGCAGGCCGCTGGCCACCAGGCGCCGCACCAGCTCAGCGCCGCTGACCTCGGACGCTCCGGCGGCGACCACGGCGGCGTACAGGCGCTGCGGCACGTCGTAGTGGTCGTGGTCGAACGCCCTGCTGTCGAGGCCCGCCGCGTCGGCGAACGCGTGCAGCTCCTCCAGCGAGGTGTCGCTCACCAGGTGGGAGAACAGGGTGCCGTGCGCGGGCCAGCGCGGCGGGTCGACCAGGATCATGGGTGGGCCAGGGTCAACGGCGCCGCGCGGTGCCGAAGATGCCCCGGACCACCTCACGGCCGGCCGAGCGCATGAACTGCTTGAAGACGCTGGAGCCGGCCACCTCCTCGATGACCGACTTCTTGTTGCGCTGCTCCCGCTCGCGGCGGGCCTCCTCCTTCTCGGCCTCGCGCTGCTGCCGAGCGGCCTCCTGCTCGGCGGCCCGGCGCTGCCTGGCGGCCTCCGCGTCGGCCGCCCTCTGGTCGCGGGCGGCCTGCTTCTCGGCCTCCTTGGCGGCAGCGGCCTCGGCCTTCTGCTGGGCGGCCATCTGCTCCTGCTCGAGGGCGTTGCGGGCGCCCTCCTCCAGCTTGTCGGCGAGAATCTCCTGCGCCGACTCACGGTTGATCTCCTGGCCGTACTTCCTCATCATCGACGACGCCTGGATGCCCGGGCCGAGCACGTCGGCCGGGGTCGGGCCCATCAGCGACTCGGGCGCGCGCATCCGTGTCCAGGCCACGGGGGTGGGGGCGCCGTCGGGGTCCATCACCGTGACGATGGCCTCACCGATCCCCAGGCTCTGCAGCACCTCGCCCAGGTCGTACGCCGACTTGGGGTACGTGTTCACCGTCTGCTTGAGCGCCTTGGCGTCGTTCGGCGTGTGCGCGCGCAGCTGGTGCTGCACGCGGGAGCCGAGCTGGGCCAGCACGTCGTCGGGGATGTCGGTGGGGGTCTGGGTGACGAAGAAGATGCCGACGCCCTTGGAGCGGATCAGGCGCACGGTCTGCGCGATCGACTGCAGGAACTCCTTCGACGCGTCGGCGAACAGCAGGTGCGCCTCGTCGAAGAAGAAGACCAGCTTCGGCTTGTCGACGTCACCCACCTCGGGCAGGTCGTGGAACAGGTCGGCCAGGAGCCACATCAAGAACGTGGAGAACAGGGCCGGGCGGTCCTGCAGGTTCGGCAGCTCCAGCAGGGAGATCACGCCGCGCCCGTCGGAGGTGGTGCGCAGGAAGTCGGTGGTCTCGAACTCTGGCTCGCCGAAGAACAGGTCGGCGCCCTGGTCTGCGAAGCCGATCAGCTCCCGCAGCAGCACACCCACGGTGGCGCTCGAGAGGCCGCCGATGCCCTTCAGCTCGGCCTTGCCCTCGTCGGAGCTGAGGTGGGTGAGCACGGCGCGCAGGTCGGCGATGTCGAGCAACGGCAGGCCGTTGATGTCGGCGTAGTGGAACACCAGCCCGAGCGAGGACTCCTGCACGTCGCTGAGCCCAAGCACCCTGCTCAGCAGGGTCGGCCCGAACGCGGTCATGGTGCAGCGCAGCGGCACGCCCTGGCCCTGACCGCCGAGGGCGTAGAACTCCACCGGGAAGCCGTGCGGCTCCCACTGCTGGCCGATCTTCTGCGTACGGGCCGTGAGCTTGTCGCTCGGCGTGCCCGGCGAGGCGAGGCCGGAGAGGTCGCCCTTGATGTCGGCGGCGAAGACAGGGACGCCGGCTGCGGCGATCTGCTCGGCGATCAGCTGGAGGGTCTTGGTCTTGCCCGTGCCGGTGGCACCGGCGATGACGCCGTGGCGGTTCAGCATGCCGAGCGGGATCCGGATCTTCGTGTCTGGGTGCGGCGCCCCGTCGACCATGAGCACGCCCAGCTCGATCGACGCCTCCTCGAACGTGTACCCGGCGGTGATCTCGGCGATCTGATCAGTCATGGGCCACATTGAACCGCACCCGACGGGGAGCGGTGAGGACGACACCGTACGCACCGCCGCGCCCCTGGGCGCCTCTCGCTGGCCCGGGCTTGTAGGCTCCGGCTGTGATCTTCAAGCGTGTGGGCGACTCCCGCCCGTACCCGGACCACGGGTACGTGCAGAAGCAGTGGGCCGCCATCGCCCCGCACCAGGTGCGTCTCGACCAGCTCGTGACCACCAAGCGGATGCTCGACCTGGAGGCTCTGCTGGAGGAGGACTCGACCTTCTACGGCGACCTCTTCGCGCACGTGGTGCGCTGGCGCGGGGAGCTCTACCTGGAGGACGGACTTCACCGGGCCCTGCGGGCGGCGCTGCAGCAGCGCCAGACGGTGCACGCGCGGGTGCTGGAACTGAAGTAAGGTCTGGGCATTTGATCGCGCGGGGCCCGGGGCGGGCGACGAGGAGGTCGTGGTGACGGCACGCGACGTCTACCGCTACGCGCGGACACCGATCACCCTCATCGTCTTGCTCATCGTGCTGGGGTACGGCGCGCTGTGGGGATACCGCCGGGTCGTCGCCCCGTTCGTCGCCAAACCACCGCCACCGTGCGTGACGCAGCAGGCGCAGCAGCTGACGCCGGGCCAGGTCACCGTGAAGATCCTCAACGGTGGCGACGAGCGAGGCTTCGCCACCAACGTCGCCAAGGTGCTGCGAGCTCGCGGGTTCAACGTGGTCGCGGTGGGCAACACCGACGACAAGGTGACGAAGACCACCATCGTGGGTGCCGCGGCCGAGAACCCCGAGGTGAAGCTCGTGGCCGGCCAGTTCAGCGACTCGGTCATCCGGGTCGACGGCCGCCCCGACCACAGCGTCGACGTGGTGCTCGGCAAGAACAACGGTGACGCGGTCCCCGGCGCCGGCTACCCGACCGTCATCCCGCTGCCCGGCGGCACCGTCTGCCTCCCCTCCCCGACCGCCTCGGCCACGCCCCGGTAGTAGACGCAGACCGCCCGGCCGAGCCCGAACCCCCAGGTCGGCGACCGCCGGGCGGACGCCCGAGCAACGAGCACGCCCGCCGGTCGAGCAAGGAACGTCCGAGGAACGAGGACGATCCGCGTCGAGACCCGACCGGAACGAGCGCCAGCGAGGTCAGGTCGCTCGGTCACGACACTGCTCGGAGGGCGGCAAGGCAGCTCCCCTTCTCAGGCGCAGCGCGCACGCGTCACGACGCCCAACGGGCGAGCCGACCGCCCTTGTCGATCGCCCGGAGCCGGTTCTCCACAGTGGTCCGGTCGCCGGACGGGGTGACGATGAGCAGCTCGTCGCCCTCCCTCAGCACGTCACGCCCGTGAGGCGTGAACGTCTCGGCTCCCCGGATCACCAGGCTGACCTGGGCGTTGCGGGGCAGCCGCAGCTCGCCCACGGTCACGCCGTGCATCCGTGAGGTGTCGGAGATCCGCAGCTGCAGCAGGTCGGCGTCCACCTGGTCCAGCGGCGCCACCTCGATGTCGACCTCGTTGGGGTCGCCGGCCAGGTCGAGCCGCTTCGCCAGCCACGGCAGCGAGGGGGCGTTCAGCAGGGTCAGCACGATCACCGCCACGAAGACGATGTCGAACAGGTCGTCGGCCAGGGGCAGCCCGGCCGACATCGGGATGGTCGCCAGGATGATGGGGACGGCACCGCGCAGGCCGGCCCAGGAGATGAACGCCTGCTCCCGCCACGGCACCTTCAGCGGCGTGAGCACCGCGGCCACGCTGCCTGGGCGGGCCACGAAGGTGAGGAAGAGCCCGAGGATCGTCGCCTGCACCACCTCGACCCAGGTGATGCGCGACGGGGTGGCCAGCAGCCCCAGCATCACGAACAGACCGATCTGCGCGATCCAGCCGATGCCCTCGACGAAGGAGCGGGTGGCGTGCCGGTGGGGCAGCTTGCCGTTGCTGAGGAATACCGCACACGTGTACACGGCGGCGAAGCCGGACACGTGGAGGGCCACCCCGGTGCCGTACGCGATGATCGCCCACCCCAGCGAGGCCAGCGGGTAGAGACCCGACGAGGGCAGCGCGAGGTTGCGCAGCAGCTGGATGCCGAGCCACCCGAGCGCCGCCCCGAGCGCCAGGCCACCGAGCAGCTCGCCGACGATGAGCAGGCCGGTGAGCGGCAGGTCGGCGTACGAGATCGTGCCCATCGCCAGCTCCGTCGCCGCGATCACCAGCAGCACGGTGGGAGCGTCGTTCAGGCCGGACTCTCCCTCCAGCATCGCCCTCACCCGTGGCGGCAGCGACGCGTGCCGCAGCACGGAGAACACGGCCGCGGAGTCGGTGGGGGCCATGATCGCTGCGACCAGCACCGAGATCGCGAGCGGCAGGCGCAGCACGAGGTGGGCGAACGCGGCCACCAGCACGATGGTGATCCCCACCGCGACCGTGGCCAGCAGCACCGCCGGCACGATAGCCGGCCGGATGTCACGCCACCGGGTCGACAACCCGCCCTCGGCGAGGATGATCACCAGCGCGACGAACCCGAGGTCGTGCGCCAGCGTGGCGTCGGTGAAGAGGGTGCCGTTCGACGGGGCGGCGATGACGACCCCGAGCAGCAGGAACAGCAGCAGCGCGGGAACGCCCAGCCGGTCACCGATCTTCGCGACGATCACGGCGACCAGTACCACGGCCGCCCCGATGAGAAGGAGGATGTCCGTGCTCATGGCGGCCCCCTTCGGTCGTCGTTGTGAAGAACCTATCCGACCCGTGGCCTCCCGAGCGCGAGAGGGATCATCGTGACCCTTCGGAGCGGGCCCGGGATGCGAAGAGCCGCCCCGTCCGAGGACGAGGCGGCTCAGCCGCGGTGGCGGTGGGATTTGAACCCACGGTGGGTTGCCCCACACGCGCTTTCGAGGCGCGCTCCTTTGGCCGCTCGGACACGCCACCGCGGGTGAGTCTAGCGATCGCCCCTGGCAGGCCGCGAATCGGGCTGCCACCAGCCGCTCCGCCCCTGACGTCGCCGTCGGCGAGACGAAGTCCTGGCTCGGCAACCCGACCCCTCCGGGGCCCAGGCACCGGTCGTCTCGTGTGCGCCGCCTCGGCGTTGATGCTGGCGGGGGCCGGCGTGGCACAGTGAGGCTGTGACCCGGTGGGACGACGCGATGCGCACGGCGCTCGCGGCCGCCTCGGCCGCGGCCGGGCACGGTGACACCCCCGTGGGGGCCGTGATGCTCGACGGCGAGGGGGCCGTCGTGGCGGTGGCCGGCAACGAGCGCGAGCTCACCGGCGACCCCACCGCGCACGCCGAGGTGCTGGTGCTGCGGCGGCGGGCGGCCCAGCTGGGGACGTGGCGCCTCGACGGCCACACCCTGGTGGTCACGCTGGAGCCCTGCACCATGTGCGCCGGGGCGATCGTGCTGTCACGGGTCGACCGAGTGGTGTTCGGCGCGTACGACCCCAAGGCCGGCGCCGTGGCCTCACTGTTCGACGTGGTTCGCGACCCCCGCCTGAACCACCGGCCCGACGTGGCCGGCGGGATCCTGGCCGAGGAGTGCGGCGCCGTGCTGCGGGAGTTCTTCGACGACCGCCGCTGACGCCCTGGCGGGTGTCAGTGGAAGGTGTCGGCCGCCTTGCGCGCCTGCGGGCCGAAGTGGATCTGGTCGGCCACCCGGAGAGCGAGGTCGTCGGAGCTGGCGTCCCAGTCGGAGCAGATCGCCTCCAGGTCCATGGCGCTCAGGCCTTGGTCGGCGAAGATGTCGAGGTCACCGACGAGGCCGTCCTCGTCGTCGTCCTCGGGCACCTCGACCCCCAGGAAGTCGACGACGTCGCTGGCGAGCGACCAGTTCTCGGCCGCGTACACGTCGGAGAGCAGCACCTGCGCATGACGTCCGCGCACACGGACCGCGGCGAAGAACTCACCGGCGACCGAGACCAGGGCAGCGGCACCGCTGTCGCCCGGCAGCCGGCGCAGCCAGGTGATGAGGGCGTCGAGGTCGTTGGCGAGGTCGGGCTCGAGGGCCGCGACGACAGGCGTGCCGTCCTCGCGGTGCATGGCGATGATGAGGTCGACGTCGTCCTCGGAGGCGTCCTCGACGTCTCCCAGCTCGTCGTCGTCCAGGTCGTCGTCGGGCTCGTGGACGTCGGCGTCGGGAGCGTCCAGGGCCAGGTCGTCGGCGTCCTCCAGACCAGGACGGTCGTCCCCCAGCTCGCGGGGGTTCAGCTCGATCTCCTCGCCGGTCATGCGCCCATCTTCACACGCTCCAGTCCCCGGGGCGACGCGTTGTCCGGACGGGGGCCCACCGGGCCGTCTCGCCGCAAGGATTCGACCCCAGAACCTGCCTGAAGAGCCCTTCCGGGGTGGTGATCGCGGTTGCGCGGTCGATGTCGTTCGTCACGCCTCCCGGAGCACGGCCTCCCGCGATGTGCGAAGGTGAGCCCCGTGGACGTACGCGTGATCAACCACCCCCTGGTCTCTCACAAGCTGACCCTGCTGCGGGACAAGGGCACCCCGTCCCCGACCTTCCGGCAGCTGGTCGAAGAGCTGGTGATGCTGCTCGCCTACGAGGCGACCGACCAGGTGCGCGTGGAGCCGCGTGAGATCGAGACGCCGGTGACGACGACCATGGGAGTGCAGCTGTCGAAGCCGGTGCCGCTGGTGGTGCCGATCCTGCGCGCCGGGCTGGGGATGCTGGAGGGGATGTCGCGGCTGATGCCCTCGGCAGAGGTGGGCTTCGTCGGCATGGTGCGCGACGAGGAGACGCTGGAGCCGTTCACGTACGCCGAGCGGCTGCCGCAGGACCTCTCCGGCCGCCAGTGCTACGTGCTCGACCCGATGCTGGCGACCGGTGGTTCGCTGGCCGGGACCGTGCAGTTCCTCGTCAACCGGGGCGCCGACCACATCACGTGCATCTGCCTACTGGCCGCGCCGGAGGGGATCGAGCGGATGCGCGGGCTGCTGGACCAGGTGAACGTGCCCTGCACCCTGGTCGTGGCCGCCGTCGACGAGCGCCTCAACGAGCACGGCTACATCGTGCCGGGGCTGGGGGACGCCGGAGACCGGTTGTACGGGCTGGCGCACTGACCCGTCGCTCAGTCGGCCTGACCGCAGGCGCCGGGGACCTCTGGGAACCCGTGCGCTGGCACCCGCGGGGGGACATGTGCCGCCATGCCCCGCACCGCTGGCTGGCAGCGCCGTCTCTCATGGCGCCGCCTGCGTCAGACCTCGCGCCGCTTCGGTCTGCCTGGCCTCGACGCGGATCGTCCTCGTTCCTCGGACGATTCTTGCTCGACCGCCCGAGACGGTGACGGCGTGAGAGTGCGGCGCTCTGTCGCGGGGACCCCCGGGGTCGTGACCGTCCCTCCCGAACCAGCGCCCACGGCCCTGCGGTCGTACGTCGGCTCGTCGGCCTGACCGGTGCTGACGAGCACCAGCGCGAGGGCGGCCACGGCGAACGCCAGCGACCCGAGCAGCCAGGATGTCGCGGGCACGGGCGCCCCCGGCCACTGCCACTCGATCTTCGTGCGCGGCAGCATCGCCCCGTCGAGGCCGGTCGCGAAGCGGCGGAACAGGAACAGCAGCGCGGTGGCGTGGGCCACCGTCACCGCTCCCCACACCGCCAGCGCCTGCCCGCGGGTGAGGCTGAGCACCCGGGACCCCGTGGGCGCGACGCAGCAGCCCACCAGCACGGGCAGCAGCGGCAGCACGTACCTCGGTTGCACCACCTCGCCCACCCGCAGCAGCGAGGTCTGCAGCATGTACATCGGGATCGCGCACACCGCCGCCAGCGTCATGCCGATCGCCGCCACCTTGCCCAGGCTGAGCTGCCGCATCCCCGCGAGGCAGATCCCTCCGGCGGCGAGCAGCGCCGGCACGTGCACCAGGCTCGGCAGCGGCGCGTCGAGCTGACCGAGCTGCGAGCTGCCGTACGCCCCCGTCACCAGGCCGGGCAGGTCCGCCAGGTTGTCCAGGAACACCCGCTGGGCCGTACGCCCCACGGTGCTGACGCCTTCGGCCGCTCCCGCCTGCTGCGCGTTCGTCACCTGCAGCGATCCCACCAGCGCGTACGCCCCGGCGGCGCAGACCGCCAACGGCGCCAGCAGCAGCAGGGGCCGGCGGCGTACGCGGTCGACGCCGATCAGCGCCGAGGCGACCGCTGCCACCGCGACCATCGGGCCCGCGTCGCCGCGCGCGCACAGGGCCACCAGAACCCCCACCGCCACCAGGGCCGCCGACGCCACGACGTGACGCCGCCCCACGGCGCGCAGCAGGCTCTGCATGGCCAGGAAGACGGTGGAGACCCCGAGCAAGGACCAGCCGCTGGGGTTGACGGAGGCGACGAGGTAGACCCCCATCGGCACGTACGCGCCGAGCACCATGCAGGCGAGCTGGCGACGTACGGACCGGTCCCCCACGGCCACCACGGCGATCCCGAGCAGCACCGCGAGCACCCCGCCGGCCATGCGGGCGGCCAGCACCGACGCGTGCACGTCCTCACCGACGAGGAGGTGCAGCACCTTGTACATCCCGCCCGGGTACTGGCCCTGGTCCACCCGCCACGACGGGGCCAGCACCTCCTCGGACATGCCGTTCGCGCAGCCGGCCGACGCGTCCAGGTTGTTGCGCCAGCAGATGGCGTCGGGCGCGATCGCCTCCGGCACGTCGACCGTCAGCCGCTGCTGCGCGTCGCGGCTCACCTCGCAGCCCGACGACTCCACCGGCGGCGGGCACCAGATGCTGGCGAGGTGGTACTCCTCGTCAGGCGAGGACCCGAGCGGCGAGGCCACGGCCCATGCCCAGCCGGTGACCAGCGCGCACACCGCCACCAGCGCGGCGACCAGCAGCCGCATCGGCCGCGGGCGGGTCGCCGTCACGCTGGTGCTCACCGCGCGACCCTACCGCCTGACCTGGGCGGGTCCGGGAGAGGTCAGCCGCCGTGCAGCACCCGGCCGCGACCTGCACGAGACGTCAGTAGTAGTACGGGAACGCCGACCAGTCCGGGTCGCGCTTCTGCAGGAAGGCGTCGCGGCCCTCGACGGCCTCGTCGGTCATGTACGCCAGCCGCGTGGTCTCCCCCGCGAACACCTGCTGTCCCACGAGACCGTCGTCGACCGCGTTGAACGCGTACTTCAGCATCCGGATCGCCGTCGGCGACTTGCGGCAGATCTCCGCCGCCCACTCCAGCCCCACGTTCTCCAGCTCGGCGTGCGGCACGACGGCGTTGACCGTTCCCATCGCGTACGCCTCGTTGGCGTCGTAGGTCGCGCCCAGGAAGAAGATCTGCCGGGCGAACTTCTGACCCACCTGCCGCGCGAGATACGCCGACCCGTACCCGGCGTCGAACGACCCCACGTCGGCATCGGTCTGCTTGAACCGGGCGTGCTCCTCCGATGCGATCGTGAGGTCGCACACCACGTGCAGCGAGTGGCCCCCGCCCGCGGCCCAGCCGCCCACCAAGGCGATCACCGGCTTCGGCATGAACCTGATCTGACGCTGCACCTCAAGGATGTGCAGCCGCCCCAGCCGCGCCGGGTCGACATCCTCCTCGGTCTCCCCGTCGGCGTACTGGTAGCCCGCGCGGCCCCGGATCCGCTGGTCGCCACCGGAGCAGAACGCCCAGCCGCCGTCCTTCGGCGAGGGGCCGTTACCGGTGAGCAGGACACACCCGACGTCGGAGGCGGTGCGGGCGTGCTCCAGGGCCCGGTAGAGCTCATCGACCGTACGCGGACGGAAGGCGTTGCGCACCTCCGGGCGGTCGAACGCGATCCTCACCGCAGGCACGTCGACGGCCCGGTGATAGGTGATGTCGGTGAGGTCAAGGCCCTCGATGGGCCGCCAGCGCGAGGCGTCGAACGGATTCACCACGGCACCGTACCTCTGACCCCGAACGGGGGTAGAAAGGCGCGGGACAGACCCCTCAGGCAGGAGCAGAGTCGCCATGTCGTCGTTCTCGGACTGGATGGCCGCCACCGGCGGCTCATCCGGCATGGGTCTCGACGACCCCCACCTGGACGACCGAACGCTCGAGCTCCAGCGACGCCACGACGACCTGCTCGCGGAGGGTCGTCGCCTCGACAAGGCGCTGACCGACGCCCTGACGGCGTGGCGCGAGGCCACGGGCACGGGCGAGGCAGAGGGCGGCGCCGTGAAGGTGGTCGTCGATGCGCAGAACCGTCTGGTCGACGTGATCCTCTCCCCCAGAGCGCTGCGGCTCGGCTCCACCGACAGGCTGCGGACGGCCCTGCTCGACGCGAACGCCCTTGCCGTGGCGGACGTGGCGCAGCAGGTGCGTACGGCCGCCGGGCTCGCCGACGATGCCGATCCCCTGACAGGATTCCTCGAGTCGATGCCCGAGGTGACGGCGGTGCTCCCCTACGAGGTGCGCAACCCCCAGCCTCGTGACCGGCCAGACCCCCCGCAGCCGGAGAAGGAGGACGACGATGCCCGAGATCGACGGTGACTTCTTCGTGAGGTTCGACGAGGTCGCCGGCACCGCGTCCGGCCTCGCCAGGCTGGCCCGGGAGGCGACGACCTCGTACACAGCGCTGCTCGGCGGGTTCTCCGCCTTCACCGCCCCCTGGGGCGGCGGCGGGCCCGGCCAGGCCTTCTTCGCCGCCTACGCCGACGCCGCTCAGCAGGCCCTGGGCAACGCCGTCCAGGTGCCCCACCAGGTGGATGCGCTGGCGGGCAACATGAAGGCCACCGTCGAGAGCTACCAGTCGACCGAGGCGGCGAACAGCGCGGCGGCTCGAAGGGTGGAGCCGTGAGCCCGATCACCGTCTTCACCAGCCCCCGCGTCCCGGCCTGGGTCTCCGACGGTCTCTTCCCCGACTCCGACGAGGAGCAGCTGGCGGCGCTCGCCGCGCAATGGGACTCGTTGGAGGCGGCCGCGGGCCAGACCAGCGCCGGTGTCACCGACGCCTCACGACGCCTGTTCGAGGGCAACTGGACCGGCGGCTCGTGCCTGGCCGCGTCGGCGCAGATCGGCACGGTCTCGCGCTGGGCCGGCACGATCGGCTCGGCCAGCTCCGTCCTGTCGCGCGGCTGCACCCGGGCGACCTCGCTCGTGACCAACACGAAGACCGGCCAGAACGTGGTGCTGCTCGCCCTGGACAACCAGACCAAAGCGGCGGCCCTCCAGCTGCTGACCACCGACGTCGTGGCCGCGCAGCAGACGCTCGCGCAGCTGCGGCTCGTGCAGGTCGCCGCGCGACAGCGCCTCCAGCTGTACGACACCGCCCTCACTCAGCAGATGGGGGCGATCTCCTTCGGAGCCACGATCGAGCCGTCCCTCGCACCCCAGGCGCTCGGCGGAGCGGGCGGTCGGGGCAGTACGGGCGCCGTGGCGGGCGATCGGGCCGGCGGGCACGGGGCCACGCCGCTCGACCAGCCCGACGGTC